>JAUBOH010000074.1:10975-22155 GCA_036700145.1 Microcoleus occultus BM001215366 | reverse complement strand
TCTTCCTTCTTCCTTCTTCCTTCTTCCTTCTTCCTTCTTCCTTCTTCCTTCTTCTCTAAAAAGCCGATCGCCCGCCATGCAAAATCCCGGAGCTTTGGTGACTGTAAAAGCAGCCATCAAACCCCCAGGATTTAAGATTTTCCTCTTTAACCGAGGTTCAGATTGTCACCCGCAGGCCTTAACTTACTCAGCAGTAGCCAATTCGGTACTACCAGCGCCGCGCTTCCGCGTCAGGGTATTGAACAGCATTTGACCAACCGCTTTAATCAAATTGCCTTCTAATTCCATAAACATCTTCATGTTCATGCCAAAAGCTGCATTAGCTTCGTCCACAATTCGCTCTGCTGTGGCTTCGTCGATCGGCAATTCATTCATTGCTTGACGGTAGTTAGCTTTGAATTCTTTTTCATCAGGAATATCCTGGAATTCATAGAAAGCAGTGCCTTCTCCCTCGGAAAGATTCATCCCGCGCTGGGCAATTCCCTTGAGGATTTGTCCGCCGGATAAATCGCCGAGGTAGCGAGTGTAAGAATGAGCAACTAACAGTTCCGGTGCTGATGCAGAAATTTCGTGAATGCGCTGAATGTAAGCTTTTGCTGAAGCTGACGGAGCTACTTGTTCCCGCCAATTCGCACCGTAGTAGTAAAACAAATCTTGTTCTAAGCTTTGTTTCCGATTCAACTGGGAAAAGTAAATTTTTGAAACAACCGGATGCTGCTTTTGGCGTTCCATTTCCTCTTCCATTGCCGAATAGACAAAGTAGAGGTTTGTCACTAGCTTCCGATAAGAAGTTTTTTCTACAACCCCTTTTAAAAAGCACTTGACAAAACCGACATTTTCTGCCATTGAGTGGGATTTTTTGGTTCCCTCACGCAATTTGGTCGCTAAATTGATGCTCATGCTATATTGTCCAACCTTCTATTTTTGTGATGGTCGATCGACTCGCCAAAAATCTAAAAATTACCTAAGCATTTACCTTAGATCGATTTGATGAGAGATTGTATTAATTTTTATAACAAAAGTTGCACTCGTCAGTTGGCGGTAGCCAGTAGTCAGTTGGCCCGAAAGCAGGAAAGCAGTAGTCATCAGCCACTAACTAATGACTAATGACTAATGACTCATCCTCGCCAGCAACTGTCAACTGTCAACTGTCAACTGTCAACTAACTTAGATGTCTAAGTCAAGCATATTGAGTTTGGGGCCGTAGGTTTCGATAAATTCGCGGCGGGGGGCGACGCGATCGCCCATTAAGATCGTAAAGATGCGATCGGCCTCTGCAGCGTCGTCAATTTCCACCCGTTTCAGCGTCCGAGTTTCCGGGTTCATCGTGGTATCCCACAACTGTGTCGGCATCATTTCGCCCAAACCTTTGAACCGCTGGACGGTATAGTTAGCATTCGCCGGAAATTCATTGCGGATGAGAGCATTCCTTTCGCGTTCGCTGTAACAGTAGTAATGATTGCGTCCCCGTTCCACTTTATAGAGAGGAGGACACGCAATATAGATGTAACCTTGATCCACAAGCGCGCGCTGATAGCGGTAGAAAAAAGTGAGTAACAGCGTGCGGATGTGGGCACCATCTACGTCAGCGTCAGTCATAATTACGATGTGGTGATACCGCAATTGCGACGGATCGAATTCTTCGCCTTTAATGCCCAAACCCAACGC
Source organism: Microcoleus occultus BM001215366 (assembly GCA_036700145.1). GTDB lineage: Bacteria > Cyanobacteriota > Cyanobacteriia > Cyanobacteriales > Microcoleaceae > Microcoleus. The sequence goes on along the minus strand of JAUBOH010000074.1, from coordinate 20,487 downwards.
TGTAATTAACGATTGAATTTCGTTATTCTTGTAGATTTTGGCATCATCGGTTTTCTCAATGTTGAGGATTTTTCCGCGCAAAGGTAGGATAGCTTGAAATTGGCGATCGCGCCCTTGTTTTGCCGATCCGCCTGCGGAGTCCCCTTCCACGAGATAAATTTCAGATTTAGAAGGGTCTCTGGAACTGCAATCTGCCAGTTTTCCGGGCAAAGGAGACGATTCTAAGACCGATTTGCGGCGGACTAAATCGCGGGCGCGACGGGCAGCTTCAGCAGCTTTAAACGCCTGAATTGCCTTTTCTAAAATAGCGTCGGCGACTTGGGGGCGAAACTCCAAATATTCGGTCAATACTTCACCAACCAAGGAATCGACAATTCCTCGGACTTCTGTATTGCCCAATTTAGTTTTGGTTTGGCCTTCAAATTCCGGGTCTGGGACTTTGACCGAAATCACTGCTGTCAAACCTTCCCGGACGTTTTCGCCGGCGAGGTTTGGTTCGTGTTCTTTGATTTTGTTGCGCTTGCGGGCGATCGAGTTCATCGTCCGCGTCAAAACAGCCTTCAAACCTTCTAAGTGCGTCCCGCCGTCGATCGTCCGAATGTTGTTAGCAAAACCGAGAACATTGTCGCTAAAAGCATCAACGCACCACTGCAAAGCCACTTCTATTTGCACGTTATTGCGTTCGCCTTGCACGTAAATCACTTCTTCGTGCAGAGGCTGCTTTTCGCGGTTCATGTAGGCGATGTATTCCTTGATTCCGCCCTCATAACAGTAAGTTTCGATGCGAGGTTCGCTACTTTTGAGCAGTTCCAAACGGCGATCGCTAAATGTAATTCTAACGCCAGCATTCAAGTAACCCAATTCTCGCAAGCGCCCGGCGAGTATAGTGTAATCAAATTCAATGCCAGTGCTAAATATTTGAGTATCTGGCAAGAAAGAAACTGAAGTGCCGGTGCGATTGCCTTTGTTGGGCTTGGCATTAAGTTCGGTGACAGGATTGCCTCTTTCGTAGCGCTGTAAATGTTCTTTTTGGTCGCGCCAAACTGTCACTTCTACCCACTCGGACAGCGCGTTAACCACAGAAATACCTACACCGTGCAATCCTCCAGAAACTTTGTAGCCACCACCGCCAAATTTACCGCCGGCGTGGAGTACAGTCATTACTGTTTCTATTCCCGATTTGCCAGTTTTGGCAACGATGCCGGTCGGAATGCCCCGTCCGTCGTCTGTCACGGTAACGGAACCGTCGGCGTTGATGTCAACCTCGATGTGGGTGCAGTGGCCAGCCAGCGCCTCATCGATCGAGTTGTCCACAACCTCGTAAACTAGATGGTGGAGTCCTCGCGGGCCGGTGGTACCGATGTACATCCCCGGTCGTTTGCGGACTGCTTCGAGACCTTCGAGAACTTGAATTTGGTCGGCGCTGTAGCTGCTGGTCATACAAAAATAGCTCCAATAATGAGGCCTAAAGCCCCAAAAGCTTCTAAAATGGGAAAACTTCTAAAATTATAGCACAAAACCGTTAAAGGCGATGCTAGGGCTTTCTGAAGGGAAATTTATCGGGGGGACGGAGGGGAATAGTTTTGAGATGGCTTCGGGATGGACGAGGCGTAGCGCCGTCAATCAGCGGGGGGAGAGAGGATTCGGGGATTTGACGGTTTGAAGTCGGGAAATGAAAGATGCTTTTTAAATGTGCGACGGCTTATGTTGAGATTAATTACGATTTGTGGGGCGACGGCGACGGGAAAGTCGGGAGTGGCTTTGGCTTTGGCGGGGCGACTCCAATCTTCGATTCTGAGTGCGGACTCCCGTCAAGTGTACCGCGAATTTGACATCGGAACGGCAAAACCGACGGCGGTCGATCGCACTTGTGTACCGCATCACCTCATCGACATCTGCGATCCGACCGAAACTTTAACACTCGCAGACTACCAGCAGCAAGCTCAAAATTTAATAGCTGCTGTTGATTCTCCTCTGTTGTTGGTTGGTGGGACGGGCTTATATATTAAGTCGATCGTGCGCGGTTTGAAAATTCCGAGAGTAGCGCCAGTGCCCGAATTGCGATCGCAACTTGCAGAAATCGGACAATCTCAATGTTACGCGATGTTGCAGCAGGTCGATCGATCTGCCGCTGAGAAAATTCACATCAATGACCCAGTAAGAACTTTAAGAGCACTGGAAGTATTTTATGTCACCGGGCGCTCTATTTCCGAACAACAGGGCGAAAATCCCCCCAATTATCCTATTTTACAAATTGGGTTGGATTGCGAGATCGAAGTTTTGGTCGATCGCATCAAACAGCGTACCGAACAAATGCTAGAACGCGGTTGGTTGGCTGAAGTAGAATATTTGTGTAAAAAATACGGCTGCGAGTTACCACTGTTGAACACCCTGGGATATCAGGAAATGAAACAATATTTTGCGGGTGACATTAAGCTTGAAGAAGCGAAAGACTTAACTATTTTGCACACGCGGCAATTTGCGAAGAGACAGCGGACATGGTTTCGAGCCTATCCTGAAATTGAATGGTTTGATGTTAGCTTACCGGATTTATTTGACCGAGTTTGGCACAGAGTCCAGGAATTTGTGATTATAGGTTCGTAGTGAGGACTTTAGTCCTCTCTTAAGACAGTGAGATAATAAGGACTAAAGTCCTTACTACAAACTTATATAATTTTAAATTAACTTTGACTTAGTAAAATCTCTCTAATTCTTTGGCGAAACAAACGCACAGCCGCCCGCTGTCCGATAGTTCTGCTTTGTTCGATCAAACCGGGAATTTCTGCAACAGGTAAAAAGGGAAAAGCTAAACTGCGATCGCACATTTCATATTTCCCCTCTATCAGTTGGTAAACTTGCAGAGATACCCGCCGGTACCTCCAAAGTTCGGGAACACCAAGAGCAGCATATATGACATCTTTATTAACAGAAGAATTCGTGTAATCGGATTCTAGCACCAAATCAGGCGGCGGGTCATTTGGCAAATAGATATTGCGACCTCTAACTAAAGACTCATTTTGAATGTAGAAACAGGAATCAGGTTCTACAGCGCGACTTAACTCTTCCCGTTCAAGAGTCAGCGAACCAAGACTCCTAAGTTCAATTTCCAGCTCATCTACAATTGCCTCAATAAAGCTTTCTATCAGTCGTTTGGGTTCTTCGTGTTCTTCCAGCGGCATCCTGATTTCCAATACTCCTCTATCGTAAGCAATTCTCCAAGTTCTATCGTCCCCAACATCTGCCAGCAAAGCCTTAAAAGTTGACCAACTGACACCTTTTAAGATTACTCTGTTTTCTGGGGTAGTTTGCTGCTCGACGGGAGTTGATGTTGTTGTTACCATTTAACAATTCCTTGGTAGCTTCATCATTTTTTATTATAACAGATCCTTACGCACCATACTAATTATTCTATAAAATCTCGATATTCGTCGGTCTAATAATTTTGAATTAAAGAAACTATTTGAGCATAATCAAAATCATTAGCCAAGAAAGCTAAAGCCTCAGCCGCAGATTCATCAACCTCGCGGATTTGCTCTATGCAAATGTCAATTTGATTCATATCGCAAAGGCTGGAAGCTTCCAATAAATTAGCCAACAATTCAGCGGGCAAATCAGCTAAAACCGACGGACTCAAAGCAGCTTGGACATCGACTTTAGTCAAATCATTGTTGCTAGCAATATCGTCATAGATAAAAATCACGCCAATATGTTTATGAATGGCATCAAATATGTCTGCTTCCCGGAAAGGTTTGCGGATAAAGTCATCGCAGCCTGCTGAAGAAACCACCGCTTTTTCTTCTTCTAAAACACTGGCAGTTACAGCAATGATTGCAGTAGCTTGACCTTTCACAGTACCTTTAATTTTTTTAGTGGCTTCGTATCCGTCCATGACCGGCATTCTCATATCCATCAAAATTAGATGCGGTTCCCAATCGTTCCAAATCTCAACAGCTTCTTGACCGTTACAGGCTTCTTTGAGTTCAAAACCGAGGGGAAAAAGCAGTCTGACCAGCAGCAAATTATTGCTGGGTTTGTCATCAACAATCAAAATTCGATACTGGGGCTGATTCGGTGCGAGGGAAATCACTTGTACAGCAGTTTTTTTGCCTTCTATTTCCCTAGCATCAATGACACTCATTCGAGTGTCGAATGCAAAAGTTGTACCGAAGCCAACTGCTGAGGTAACAGTAATTTGTCCGCCCATTAACTCTACAAATTTGCGGCTGATAGACAATCCCAAACCAGTTCCTTCTTGCGATTCTTTGCCAGTTTTAGTTTGCACAAAAGCTTCAAAAAGAATCTCTAATTCATCGGCTGCGATACCGGAACCAGTGTCGGAGATTTCAAAAGTTAGGAAGCAGGAAGATGCAGAATCTAAATCGTTATGATTTTCTAGTTTGCTGATTTTTGAATTTTCTAGACTGTGATTTACTGGCATATTTAATTTTGTCAATTTGTCGGCAAGATTAACAATTTCAGATTCCTTTAGCCTGGATTCTGGTTTGAGATTAACTTTTACTGAAACTCCTCCTGCTTGAGTAAATTTGAGAGCGTTGTTGAGCAAATTTATTAAAACTTGTCGCAATTTGACTTCATCTGTTCGCACGTATCTCGGAACATCTGGGCTATATTCTACTACTAATTGCAGTTTTTTGTCGTCAGCTTTGATATGGAACATATCTTCGATATCGTCCATAAACTGATAAAAGTCAAAGTTTTTATGGTTGAGATTAGTTTTTCCGGCTTCAATTTTTGACAAATCTAATACTTGGTTAATTAAAGTTAGCAAATGGTCGCCGCTGCGGGTGATAATTCCGACATTTTCTTGATGTTCTTTGGGCAAATTTTGGCTGCGGAGCATGATTTGAGAAAAGCCGAGGATGGCGTTGAGGGGAGAACGCAATTCGTGACTCATGTTGGCTAAAAAGCTGCTCTTGGCTTCGTTGGCTACTTCGGCTTTTTGCTTGGCTAGAGCGAGTTCGGATGTGCGTTCTTCTACTTTTGTTTCTAAGGTGCGGTTGGACTCTGCTAAATTGGTATAAAGTCTGGCATTTTCTATCGAGATGGCTGCTGATGCAGATAAGACTTTGAGCAGGGCCAATCTGTCTGAAGTAAATGCTCCTGCGATCAGGTTGTTTTCTAAGTAAATTAGGCCAATAAGTTGACCTTGGTTGAGCAGCGGCGCGCACAATATTGATTTGCTTTGATGCTGTTTGATGTAGGGGTCGGTGTTAAAACTTTTACTGGCAATTGCATTGCTTAAAACTACTGTTTCTCCTGTACGCTCAACATAATTAACAATCGATACAGGTAGGTTATTATCTATAGGGATTGACTGCAATACCGCAATCTTGTCGGAATCGAGCGCACCTGCAGCTTCGATTAGCAATTCGGAATTGTTGCTAGAATCTGAGCGGGAATGCAAAATCAAATAGCCTACTTGTGCTCCGGCATTTTCGATCAGTATTTTCATCAAAGCAGCCAGCAACTTATCCAGGACAATTTCGCCAGAAATAGCTTGGCTGGCTTTGACTACCGCAGCTAAATCTAAAGCTGAACTTCCTAAACCAGCGGTGTTTAATTGGCTGGCTATAGTGACTGTGCTGGTATCAAAAAATTGAGTTTCTGAGGGCGATTTTATTGATAATTCTGGGTGGGTTGCTTCTAACTTTTCTACTTTGCGTTTGGCGCCCCAAATTAGATAGTTATAGTGCGCTTTTTTTAGGTAAATTTGGGCAAATTCTGCTTTACCTTTGCTCAGCCAGAAATTGGCTGCTAGTTCCGCTGCTAAGGCTTCATTTTGGATAAATTCGCCGGAGAGGGCCGCTTCAATGGCTCGATCGAACAAATCGATCGCCTCCATCTCCTTACCCGCAATCCGCGCCATCTCTCCAGCCACCAATAAGTATTTATGCTCAAAGTTTTCGGGACAGCTATCAGCCCAGATTTTCATCTGTTTTTGATTGGCTTTCAACTTTCTGAGGTATTTTTGGCGATCGGACTTGGAAGCTTGCGGGTAAAGCGCAGCTAAAGTTAGCGAGTAATAAAAATTATGCTCTGCTACGATAATTGTCCCGATCGCCAAACCCAATTTTTTCTCAGCTTCCACAGCATAACTGAGAGCTTCTGCATACTTTCCGTACAAATACAAAACCTGACATTTCAAAATTTGATAGCCGCAAATCGCCAAAAAACTGCCGCGATTGGTACATCGCTCTAAATATTGCCGTTCGCTAATTTCGCCATTAGAAAAAACCTCACAATCCGAAGTTTTGGAGAGTGAATTGAACAGTGCTAGCTGACAACCTAGTAAATAATCAGTAGCGATTTGATTGTTAGTTTTAAAGTTAAACAGCAGAAAATTCCACACTTCCACATACAGGGATGCCAGATTTTTACCCTGCGGGATAGAATACATCATTTTGTAAAGCTGAATGTAACCTGCAAATTGTAGCTCCCCGGATTCTATGCCCGCTTGATAGCCGTTATTGCTAATCGAATCCGACAGTTTCAGAGGCTTGATCCAGTGATTTAAATGAGCGACAAGCATTTCAGATGCCTTGCATTTTTGCGTCAAATCGTGAAAGCGATCGCTCAAATTGAGAGCTAACATCCCAAACTCGTATCCCGATCGATAATTCGCCATCGCAGCCGACAAAACCAAGCCGTAGCAAGCGTAGCTGTAAGATGATTCCGACACCGGGCCGTATTTCAGAGAAAGGTTAACAGATTTTGTAACAACTATTTGGTAAAGTATCGGATTAGAAAACAAACTGGCGGGAATAATTTTATCCAGCAGTTTCATCGCGGTTCTTTTTTCTGGAATTGTCATTTCCGGCACGTTCAGCAAATCAGCAATTGCCCGATCGCCTAATTGCGCTTCAGCTTCAGCCAGTTCGGCATTGCGAGCTTGAATTAACTTTTTTTGAGGCAATTCAACCCCCAAAAAATGCAAGCCCTGACGCCCCAATTCGATCGCCTGTTCGTATTCGCCCAACATTGTATGCAGCGTAATTAGCCGATCGAACAACTCAGCTTTTTCGATCGCCGATTTCGACTGCGGGAGTGCCAAATTAATCAAAAATTGCGATCGCTCGAAATTGCCTAGCAGATAATTCAATTCCGCAGCTTCCAGATACAACTGTCTCGTCAAACAGTATTCAGTTTCCCAGCTATCCGCCGCCAAAAGCTCGATCCCAAAATGCAAATACTTGACAGCCGCCGCGTAAGCTGTAGAAGCTTTCGCTTTTTTGCCAGCTAACAGATTGAGTTTAGCAATTTTTACTCTTTCAGTGCGATCGATTCCTAGAGGCAACTCCCCTTCGATCGCCCCCGCTGCCTTTCCTGCCGCCAGATTGAGCTGATCGACAATTTCAAAAAGCTCCTCCGATAAATCCCCACCCTCGTTATTATCCAATAACAGGCGACCGATTTGCAAATGAACCGCTTTTTTTTGCCCTTCGTCAATCAAAGCATAAGCAGCTTGTTGAACGCGATCGTGTAAAAATTTGTACTCTTCAAACAACAGTTGAACATCCAACTCAGACACCGGCAAAATCAAACCAGCTTCCAGTGCTGGACTCAAATCCGAGAAAACCGAATCCGGCGATTTTTCACAAATCCTTGACAAAGTAGTTAAGTCAAAAAAAGCCCCCGCACAAGCTGCAAAACGCAAAATATATTGCGTTGCTTCCGGCAATTTTCTCAACTTATTCACCATCAATTCCACCACATTTTCAGTGATATCTGTTGCTTCTATTTGATCGATATCCCACTGCCAAAATCCTCCACGATATCTATTTTCTGGGATATTTTCTCCGCCATCGAGTGGATTAGAAGACTCCCTCCAGCGAAATTTTATCAGATTTTCCGAATACAGAGTTGTGAGAAACTGATTCACAAAAAAAGGATTTCCGTTAGTTTTACGCAGCACCAATTCAGCCAAAGATTGCACCGAGCGACTATTGCTGTGCAAAGTATCAACAATTAGGCTGCTAATATCTTCTAATTTCAAATTGTCCAAATGGATAAAATTAATGACCGACCCTTCTTTTTGCAGCTCGTCTACAGCAATCATTAAAGGATGATTAGAAGTAACTTCATTATTTCGATAAGCTCCAATCAGTAATAAATATTGAGTATCAGTATCCGCCACCATCAACTGAATTAAATTCAGAGTTGCCGGATCAACCCACTGCAAATCGTCCAGAAAAATCACCAGCGGATGTTCTGGGGAACAAAACACGCGAATAAATTTTTCAAACACAAAATAGAAACGAATTTGCGCTTCATTTGGCCTCAACTCGGCTACCTGCGGCTGTTTGCCAACAATCAATTCTACTTCGGGAATTACATCAATAATTACTTGACCGTTTGCGCCCAATGCAGTTAAAAGTTTAGTGCGCCAACCGTCTAGTTTTGCTGCGCTTTCGGTTAGCAGTTGCCGCACCAATCCCGCGAAAGCGCTAATAATCCCTGAATAGGGAATGTCGCGTTGAAATTGATCGAATTTGCCGGAAATAAAATAGCCGCGTTTTTCAGTTATTGGTTTGTAAATTTCTGCCACTAGCGACGATTTGCCGATGCCGGAATAACCTGTAACTAGCATCATTTCGCTTCGCGAAAAATTTCCTTCGGGGTTTGCAACTCGCTCGAATGCTGCTAGCAAAGCCTGTATTTGCGCCGCACGCCCGTACAGTTTTTGAGGGATTTGAAATCGCTCGGAAATATCCCTAGCAGCTAATGGAAACTCTAAAATAGTTCCTGTTGTTTGCAATTGACGGAGACATTCATTTAAATCGGATTGAATTCCCCAAGCACTTTGGTAGCGGTTTTCGGCATTTTTTTCTAACAGTTTCATAACTATTGCTGAAACTGCTGCAGGAATTTCGGGCTTGATTTGGTGGATGGGGAAGGGCTGTTTGGCAATGTGAGAGTGTACCAATTCCATTGCATCGTTGGTGTCAAAAGGCAACTGGTTGGTTAGCAGTTCATAAAAAGTAATGCCGAGGGAATAAAAATCTGTGCGGTAATCTAGAGAACGGTTCATTCTCCCGGTTTGTTCCGGCGAAATATAAGCTAAAGTTCCTTCTAAAATATGGGGATTTTTTAGTGTGGGAGTTTCGCGGGTTAGCAGGGTGGAAATGCCGAAGTCGATGATTTTGATTTTTCCGGTTTTTGGGTTGACAATAATGTTGGAGGGGTTTATGTCTTTGTGGATGATATTTGCTGAGTGAATTTGTCCTAATATTTCGGCGGTTTGAATGGCGATGTTGAGAAATTCAGACAGGCTCAAGCTTTGCTGTTCCTGCATTTGTTTCAATGAGCAACCGCCAAAATCTTCTAAGATTAGAACGAGCGTGTTTCGATATTTTAGTAAATCGCAGGCTTTGATGACTCCTGGTAGGTTGAGTGTTTGAAGGATTTTGTATTCCTGTTTGTAGCGGACGATTTCGGCGGGAGTTGGATAGTCTTGGTTGAGCAGTTTGAGAATAATTGGCTGTTGATTTTGT
>JAUBOH010000074.1:0-10875 GCA_036700145.1 Microcoleus occultus BM001215366 | reverse complement strand
AGTCGGGCGAGTTTCCCACGACCAACTGTTACCGGGGCCGACTATCCGTTCGCTGGCTTGCGACCATCGGGGGTGCGGTTTGTCGGGTTCGACGTTTGCTTCAAAAGCGTATTCGTTGGGGCCGATTGTATTCCAAAAAGTGGCGGGCTGTTTTTCGACAAATTCAATTTTGACGATCGACTTTGCGCCCTTAAAACCGTACTTCCAAGGAATCACTTGCCGCAGCGGCGCACCATTTTGTTTTGGTAGCCTGCGGCCGTACAAACCTGTGGCAAAAAATGCTAAATCGTTGGCCATTTCCTCGATCCGCATACCTTCTGTATAAGGCCAAGGATAAAATTGCGACATCAAACCGGGGCCGGGAGTGATTTTGGAGTCGTAAAATGAGGTAAAGCGAACGAATTTAGCGTTTGATTTTGGTTCGACATCAGCCATCAGTAATTTCATGGGAAATCCGACCCAAGGAACGACCATCGCCCAGGCTTCTACGCAGCGAAATCGATAAATTCGTTCTTCGATGGGAAATTTTTTGTGGAGGTCGTCAATATCGTAAGTGCGGGGATTTTTTACTAAACCTCCTACTTCTACTTTCCAGTTTTCTGTTGGCAAGGCTTGAGCGGCTTGCCAAATAGATTTTGTGCCGCCGTATTCGTAAAAATTGTTGTATTTTGTAGCTAAGGCTTCGTCGGTAATCGCTCGATCGACTTTCGCAAAGGTGGGATTCCGGGTCAAGCCCGAATATGCTTGGGTTGAGCCGGAATCCAAAGCAGTTTTTGAGCTAGTATTGCTTTGGCAGCCGGTCAGCGGTAGCAGCGAAGCAGTCACGCCGGCGCCAATTAAATTTGTCATGAAGCGGCGGCGGTTGACAAAAGCTGTTTCTGACGTAATTTGTGGGTCGAGAATTTCCCAAGATTTGGGAACGCGAATTAACGGCATAAGTAATAGTTAAAAGTTAGTAGTTAGTTTGGCTAAAATTTCCAAAATTTCTATCTTTGGGTCGGTCGATTTGAGATTTGAGATTGACTTGATAGAACAAAAAAGTGCGGATTTTAGGCAATTCCTAGCGATGGCTTGGTTTCGGGGCATCGCAATTACTGTATTCGCAATGACAGTATAGCGCAATTGGGCAACACCAGTAAAAAAAAGAATGCGATTGCAGACCCGCGATCCAAACCCGGATAGTCCTAAGTCATTCCTAGTCTCAAATTTAAAATCTAAAATCGTATAACAGCCAGTCGAGCCGAGCAATTGATCGAGCGCTCGATTAAACCTCTATCGCAGGAAAGTCAGCAAAAATTTAGGCGCGATCGCCCGAAGCAATTGTGGCTATAATCTGGGAAACAATTATCATAAAGCAAAGATTCCGATTATTTAATTTGTCCACAGGAAGCGGCACGCACCGCCCCGCTTTCCTCCCCCACCAACTTTACAAGTCGGACGGGGGTCTCCAGCGGAAAGACAAATGAGTTACTGCATCAATCCCTATTGCCAGAACCCCCAAAATCTCGATCGCGCGACAGCTTGCAAAAGTTGCGAGTCGAATTTGCTGCTCAAAGGGCGCTACCGAGTCTTTCACACCCTCGGTCAAAGTCTCGCTTGCCGCACATTCTTAGCAGTCGATGAAGACCAACCTTCAGCGCCCCGCTGCGTCATTCAACAGTTCTGCGCGTCCTGGGCCGCCGACGGTCAAAACCAGCAAAACCGGACATTTCGCGGCTCGGCCTCAATTCTAGACGAGTTGGGCAAACACCCGCAAATACCGAAACTGCTGGCATCTTTTGAACTAGAAGGCTGCCAGTATTTAGTGCAAGAATACATCCCCGGCCGCAATTTGGCCGATCGGCTTTCAGAAAAAGGTGTTCTGAAAGAAATTCACATTTGGTATCTGCTGAGCGAATTATTGCCCGTCCTGGAATTTGTTCACGACAATCAACTGATTCATCAAGATATCAAACCGTCCAACATTATTCACCGCAAAACTCCCCAAACTTCCGCAGCTTTGGCCCAAAAAGAGCACCTGCATTCTTGGGACGAGCAATCTGGGCTAGTTTTAGTCGATTTCGGCGCGGCAATTCCGGCAAACAGCGGGCCGCACAAAACCGAAACAGTGACTGGTTCTGCCGAATACGCGGCGCCGGAACAAATTAAAGGTCAAGCGATTAAGAGCAGCGACATCTACAGTTTGGGCGTCACTTGCATTCACTTGTTAACGGGAATGTCGCCCTTTGATTTGTTTGACATCAAAGCCGACAGTTGGGCCTGGCGGCATTATTTGAAAGTACCGGTTTCGGCGCGGCTCGGCCGCATCCTGGATAAAATGGTGGAGCGAGAACCATCAAAACGCTATCGATCGACCGAGGCAATTCTCAAAGACATGAAATACGGGCCGGCACCGGTAGAGGTGATTCTCAGCAAACCCAAGTGGACTTTAGCCCTTTGGGGAGGAGCGGCCGTTGCCCTGCTGTCGGTAGTGCTGGGTTCTCGCTTGCCATCTCCAGGAACGCCGGCTTTCACTTCTGGTGAGCCTGTTTCCAGCATTCCCGAAATTCGGTTCGATCCGCCCCCCATGCAGGATTTCAGCGCTGAGGCATCGCAGTCAGGGCCTGCAGTGCGGACTCTGGCGGATCAAGACAAGAACCCGGTTTGGGCGGTAGCAGTCGCTCCCAACGGCCGCGTCATAGTCAGCGGGAACAATGACGGCACAATTCACCTGCTGCACAAGCGTCACGGCAAGATACTCAAGGTTCTAGGCGGACATTTGGGGCCCGTGTGGTCGGTGGCCGTCAGTCCCGACGGCAGGACGATCGCCAGCGGCGGCGTTGACGGTACGATTAAATTGTGGAATTTCTATTCTGGCAAGTTAATTCGGACTTGGGACGGAAACCAAGAGGGCGTATTCTCGGTGGTTTTCAGTCCCGACGGCCGGGCCGTGGCGAGTGTCGGTAAGGATAATACTTTGAAGCTGTGGCAAGTGGAAGGCGGCGCCGAGTTGGAAAATCTCAAGGGAATTCCTGACGCCGTGCATTCGGTGGCTTTCAGTCCCTACAAAGACATTCTCTTTACTGGCAACGGCGACGGTACTATCAAGATGTGGAATTGGAAGACTGGGGAATTCCAAGCGACTCTCACGGGTCATGTAGATGCTGTTTCGGCTCTTACCGTCAGCCCGGACGGTACAATTTTGGGCAGCGGCGGCTGGGACAATACGGTGAGGATTTGGAATATCAGGACTAATCACGGGCCGCAGCCCTCGGGCGAGGTGACTTTTACCGGTCATGCCGATCGAGTTCAGTCTCTAGCTTTCAGTCCCGACGGCGAAACGCTCGCCAGCGGTGATTTGAGCGGCACTATCAAGCTGTGGCGGATGGATGGCGGAGAGCCGGGCACGCTCAAAGGTCATTCGACTTGGGTGGAATTGGCTTTTAATCCTCAAGACAAAACTCTGATCAGCGGCAGTTTTGACGACACGATTAAGGTGTGGCGTTTGTCTCCTTGATTTGTGCGATTGTCAACTTAACCTAAAACCGATAGTCTGGCAGGGGTTGAAACCCCTGCCTCAAAAAAGACAGTCCTTTTAGGAGGATTGAGAAAAATTCTAAACTGATTAGTTTTTTGATCCGTTAAATCAATTCCGGTTACACCGAAATGATGAGGAGACGGCAGTGCCGTATCCCTACAATGTTATTTTGGGTAGGGATACGGCACTGCCGTCTCCTAATTTCGGTTACTAATAATTCCGATGCTACCGGATTTGATATTACATCCGCCCTTACGAATCCGTTGCCGAACTTCCTTGTGCCATATGACCATAAATTCCGAGTTAGCCTCGCAGCATTTAGAAACGGGCGATCGACTGCAACAATCTGGTAAATTTGAGGAGGCGATCGCCCTTAACAAGATTGCCGAAGTTTATTATGATCAACAGAAATATGTAGAGGCGATCGCCTCCTGTTATCAAGCACTTCGCCACCAACCAGATTTCGCCGCAGCCTACAAAACTTTAGGCAATATTTTACAAGCTCAAGGCAAGATTGATGCGGCGATGCGCGCCTACTCAAAGGCGATCGAATGTAACCCTAATTTTGTCGAAGCCTATGTTAACTCTGGCAGTATGTTCTACAAACAAGGGCTGCTGGACGATGCCATAATGTACTATCACAAAGCTATTGCTATTCAACCAGATTTAGCCGCAGCTTATTGGAATTTAGGAAAAATTTTGGAACAGCAAGGGCGAATCAATGAAGGTTTCTTTTACCTAAAAAAAGCTCTGGATTTACAGCCGGAGTTAGCCAAGTAGTTGTAGGGTGTGTCGCCTGCGATAAATCCCTAAACAAAGCTCAAAATTCTCACAGCGACGCACCTGTGCTTAGAGGTTGAGTGAACAACAACAACACTTTTTTTACACAATTATATCATGTCCGCTCAACTCACCCTAATAATATAGGTTCGTAGTGAGGACTTTAGTCCGCAAAATGCTGCGGACTAAAGTCCTCACTACAAACCGTTTTACCACAAAAAAAACATGGATTCAATAGAAAAAACTCAAGACCAGCAGCACCCGCAATATCGGCTCGATCGAGCCACAGTCAATACTTTATTAGCCACAGAAGCAACAGACCACAATTTATCAGAATTAGCAAGATTAATAATTCGCTACCGAGGCTTTCCCGGCGCTAGAGACATCCAAGCAGACTTAAAAAAAGTCCTGCAACAATGGAATCATACCGAAGAAACACTTTACGAACAAACCCGCCAAATTCACGCCAAAGGTGAAGTTTACAGGAAACAAAAAAGCGATCGAGAAGATTGGGCTTAATACAGTAAAATTGGTTTGTAGTGAGGACTTTAGTCCGCATCCATCTAAGGACTAAAGTCCTCACTACGAACCGACATCGCATTCCGCCACAATCAATCGGGACACAACAATCTTGTGTCCCGACAAAATCCCTCTAAACCATCTCCGGCGAAACTTGCATTGCCGGCTGCGGCTGGAACTGGAACAGCGAATAAACCACATTCCGGCGAATATCCGTCATCATGTCCAAAAACAGCTCGTAACCTTCAGTTTTGTACTCGATCAGCGGGTCTTTTTGTCCGTAACCGCGCAATCCCACAGACTCGCGCAAAGCGTCCATTTGCTGCAAGTGTTCGCGCCACAAAGTATCAATTTGCTGCAAAATAAAGAACCGTTCCGCATCTCGCATCAATTCAGCTCGGATTGCATTAACTTCCGCTTCCTTCATGTCGTAAGCGTTGCGAACCTGTTCGTGGAGGAAAGTTTTAATTTCCTCAACTGACAAATCTTCGAGCTGATCCGGAGTCATGTCAGCCAGCAAATAAACAAATTCTTTCACCTTGCTAACAAGTTTGTCGAGTTCCCATTCTTCCGAAGGTAAATCGGGATTGATGTATGCTCCCACGATGTCGTCCATCGTCTGTTCGGCATACTTAATCACCTGTTCCTTGGAGTCCAAACCTTCCAATACCCGACGGCGTTCGGCATAGATGGCTCGACGCTGATTGTTCATCACTTCGTCGTATTCAAACACCTGTTTGCGGATGTCGTAATAGTAGGTTTCGACTTTTTTCTGAGCGCCTTCGAGGGAACGAGTCAGCATTCCAGATTCGATCGGCATATCCTCCTCAACACCAAAAGCCTTCATCAAACCCGCCACCCGTTCGCCCCCAAAAATCCTGAGCAAATTGTCTTCCAAACTCAAGAAAAACCGCGTAGAACCGGGGTCTCCTTGGCGTCCAGCGCGGCCTCGCAACTGATTGTCAATCCGGCGCGATTCGTGGCGTTCGGTACCGATGACGTGCAAGCCTCCCAACTGCACGACTTCATCGTGTTCGGTGCTGGTAAAAGCATCGTATTCGCTGCGAGTTAAATTGTAAGCTTCCCGCAATTTTTGAATTACCGGGTCTTTTGTCGGCGCTTTTTCCGACGCTACAGCCACTACATCATCGGCTTGCAATTCCGAGAGCGATCGCTCGCCGTACTCCTTCACCGCCAATTCCACCGCCGCTTTGAGCATTTGCTCAGCAGTTTTCGATAGCTCAGTCGGGAAAATCTGCGCCGAAGCTTTCCAAGACTTGACCTTTTTGGCAGTTTGACCAAAACCTTGAGCTGCGGGGCGGCCGCCCATACCGGGCGCTTGCGCCAGGGTAAACCCGTCCTCATCATCGGGCTGTACGATCCGCGGCATCAGATACTCGCGCAACTTCAGGCGGCCCATGTACTCAGAATTACCGCCCAGAATGATGTCTGTACCGCGTCCTGCCATGTTCGTGGCGATCGTCACAGCACCTTTGCGACCGGCTTGAGCGATAATTTCCGATTCCCGTTCCACATTTTCCGGTTTAGCGTTGAGCAAATTGTGAGGAATTTTGCGCTCCAGCAGCAGCCGCGACAGCAACTCCGACTTTTCCACGCTCGTAGTGCCCACCAGTACCGGCCGACCGATTTCGTGCATTTCGGCGCAGTCTTGGGCGATCGCATTCCACTTGCCGGCCTCTGCCTTGTAAACCATATCCGAAAGGTCAGTGCGGCTTGTAATCCGGTTAGTGGGAATCAGCGTCACTTCCAGATTGTAAATCTTCTGAAACTCCGTCTCCTCAGTCTTCGCCGTCCCCGTCATCCCCGACAGCTTGGGATAAAGCAAAAAGAAATTCTGATAAGTAATCGTCGCCAGCGTCTGAGTTTCCGGCTGAATTTCCGCGTGTTCTTTCGCTTCGATCGCCTGGTGCAAACCGTCGCTCCATCGCCGTCCCGGCATCACCCGGCCCGTAAACTCATCCACAATCACCACTTCGCGATCGGCATTGACGATGTAGTTAATATCCTTAATAAACAATTCCTTCGCCTTAATCGCATTAAAAATGTAATGCGCCCAAGGGTCAGCCGGGTCGTACAAATCCGTAACGCCCAACAAATTCTCAGCTTCACCAAACCCTTCATCGGTCAATAGCACATTCCGCGCCTTTTCGTCTACCTCGTAATGTTCTTCATTTTCCTTGATCAGGGAAGCCGCTACCTCAGCGGCCCGGATGTACTTCTCGCTAGGGCGTTCGACTTGGCCGGAAATGATCAGAGGCGTGCGGGCTTCATCAATCAGCACCGAGTCAACCTCGTCAATCACGCAGAAATTGAAAGGACGCTGCACTACATCTTCCATCACAGTAGCCATGTTGTCGCGCAAATAGTCAAAGCCGACTTCGCTGTTCGTGGCGTAGGTAATGTCGCAGTTATAATTTTTCTTTCGTTCCACCTGATCCATGCCCTGCTGAATCAGTCCCACAGTCAATCCCAGGAAGCGGTGCACCTGGCCCATCCATTCCGCGTCCCGCCTTGCGAGATAATCGTTGACGGTGATGATGTGTACGCCTTTACCGTTGAGGGCGTTGAGGTAAGCCGGCAGCGTCGCCACCAGAGTTTTGCCCTCACCGGTTTTCATTTCCGCAATTTGGCCTTTGTGCAGGATGATGCCGCCGAGGAGTTGGACATCAAAGTGGCGCAGTCCCAAAACCCGCTGTCCCGCTTCCCGCACCACTGCAAAAGCTTCCGGCAAGATTTCGTCTAGGATCTCTTTCTCCTCGTTGAGAGATTTAGCTTTTGCCAGACGTTCTTGAAACTCGGCCGTTTTCCCTCTGAGGCCGTCGTCTGAGAGTGCGCGGAAGTCTTCTTCGAGGATAGTGATATCAGCTACCCAAGGCTGAAATTTTCTCAGTTTGCGCGCGTTGGGATCGCCTAGCAGATTTTTAAACATGGCAGGAGAGACAGATTTTTAATAATTTAGCTATTAGCTTTCGGGGTTAGGGGCTGTAGTGTTAGCCACAACATATACCCTCCCCGATTGTAGCAACCATTGACCCTCCTGGGCCGTCGAAGGCGTCTTTGGGGGCGATCGGGCGATTTTAGATTTGGGATACTTCGACACTTCGACTACGCTCAGTGAACTGGTTCCTAGGCTCTGCCTGGGAACTGATGTCCAGAGGCTCTGCCTCGATGGTGGCGAAAAATTGGAGGCAGAGCCGATCGATCTGTGTTACCAGGCAGAGGCTGGGAACCAGTAAACAGGCAAGATTCCTGTTCCACAAGAGATTCATGTCTAATTGCAGCAACAGGCTGGACGGCCTGTTCCACAAGAGATTCATGTTTTTATTGCACTAATTTCAGCAACAGGCTGGACGGCCTGTTCCACAAAGAGTCAATTTGATTGTGGAACAGGCCGTCCAGCCTGTTAAGCGAGAATAGTGCAATACCTCAGATTAGCCCTACTCTTCAACAGGTCTGGGCACTTCGTAAGTCAAAAAATCATAGGCCATTTTCGTATTCGGAAAAATTGCCTGGGCTTCCTTGAGCAAATCATCTAGGACGATCGCATTTCCCGGAGCATAACGCGGGCTGAAATGCGTCATTATCAACTGTTTCGCCCCAGCAATCAAAGCCACTTGAGCCGCCATAGTCGAAGTTGAATGCAGTCTATCGAAGGCCATTTGAGCATCTTGATGGGCAAAAGTAGCTTCATGCACCAACAAATCCGCATCCTTTGCCAACTCCACCGCACTATCACAAAAAACCGTGTCAGTACAGTAAACAAACTTCCGCCCGACTTGATCCGGGCCACAAAAATCAGTACCTTTAAACTCTCGCCCATCCGATAACTTGACCGTCTTTCCTTGTTTTAATTCACCGTAAACTGGCCCCGATGGAATACCGACAGCCTTGGCTTTTTCGACATCAAAATGTCCTGGACGATCTTTCTCGGTGATCCGATAACCAAAAGCAGTAACTCGATGTTTTAAAGGAGCACAACTCACAATATATTCGTCATCTTCATAGATGACTCCTTCGTGACTTTTGTGCACTTTTACTGGATAAGAAAAATGAGTTTGAGAATAGCGAACACCAGCTTGCAAATATTCTTCCAGTCCCGGAGGCCCGTAAAGATCGATGCGCTTGACATTCCCCGCTAAACCGCAGCTAGCCAGCAAACCCATTAAGCCGAAAATGTGGTCGCCGTGCAGGTGAGTGATGAAAATGCGGCTCAGTTGGCTGACTTTGAGGTCGCTGCGCAGGAATTGATGCTGGGTTCCTTCGCCGCAGTCAAACAGCCAGAGTTCGGCTCGCTGGGGCAAGCGGAGGGCGATGCTGGATACGTTGCGCGATCGCGTGGGGACGCCGGAGCTGGTTCCGAGAAATGTAATCTGCAAGAGTTAAATCACCTCAATTTAAAGTTAAAAAATATGTTAAATATATCCAGAGTATGCCCGATCGGCTTTCTTGGAAATAGTCACAGGCAGGAACTGGGATAAATTGTCGTTCCTGGGAGCATCTACAAAGCTAAAATCGTTTTTGACCAGCACTGTCGATGCCCAAGCCAATTCTAACGTTTTCTCTCTGCGGTTCTCCTTCCTTTTTCTCTTCCCTTCCCTTGACCTTAAAAATTCTCAAACTCATACAGCACAGGAGGAAAATTTTCAGATGCAGTCAGGAGTATTGTTTGCTTCCGTTCTTTCGACATTAAAAAAACGCTACTTTTGGATGGGGCTGTTGTTTTGGCTGGTCATGGTAGCCCCAGCACAGGCCGCGCTGATTTTGCGAGTTGCGGTACAAGACGGAACAAGTCAGGTAAAAGTCGGCAGTTCGACTAAGGCTGCAATCCGCGACGGTAGCGGGCGCAATTTGGGCGAACTGCCCGCAAATAGTTCTCAGTCGGCTCAATTTCGATCGGGAACAGTGGCAATTGGTCGCTGGGCGGCTAATCAAATTTGGATCGAGCCGACTGGGAACGGTTATGTTTGGATTGGCGATCGATGGTATCGGGGACGCACGCTTCTAGTTCCCGAAAAAGGAGCCTTGACTGCCGTCAACTACGTCGATATCGAACAGTATCTCTACAGCGTTCTCGGCGCCGAAATGAGTGGCAATTGGCCTCAAGAGGCTTTGAAAGCTCAAGCAGTCGCCGCCCGTTCCTACGCTCTCCACCAGCGCCTCAAAAGCGAAACCGACCTTTACGATGTGGACGATACTCAGTCGTCGCAGGTTTACAAAGGACTGCAAACAGAATCGAGTGGCACTTATTTGGCAGTCGATGCCACTGCGGGTCAAGTTCTGACCTACAACGGTCAGATTATTTTAGCCGTTTTCCACTCTGCGTCTGGGGGACATACTGAAAATGTCGAGGATGTTTGGACGGAACCGCTGCCTTATCTGCGTGCTGTTCCTGACTTCGACCAAGGCGCGCCGGTTTATCAGTGGAAAGAAAATTTTTCCCGGGATCAAATCAGCAGCAAGATTTCAGGTGTTGGAAATGTGATCTCGATGAAACCAGAACGCACTACGGCTTACGGCAGCGTTTTGACGATGAAAGTAGTCGGAGATGGCGGTTCTAGGGTGATGAGTGGCGCAGATTTGCGTCGGGTTCTAAATTTGAGGAGTACCCGCTTTACCGTGATTCCTCAGTACGGCGGGATTTTTAGTGGGAGAAATAGCGGGCAGCCTCCTACGGGTTTTCAAGTTGCTGGAAAAGGTTTCGGTCACGCTGTGGGCATGAGTCAGTGGGGGGCTTACAATTTGGCGCGACAGGGATACGGCTACCAGCAGATTTTGTTGCACTATTACCGGGGTGCTGCTTTGGCTAGAATTGCTGTTCAGTAACTGCTGGGAATTGGGAAGAAGGGAGAGGGGGAGAAGGGGAGAGTGGGAGAGGGGGAGAGTGGGAGAGGCAGGGCTGTTTCATTCTCAGACAAATCATCGTTTTGTAGGGTAGTGCCCCGTGCCTACCCTCCCCGTCCACGATTTTGTAGCTGTTTGGTGAGATTGGGGCAACCACGGGGGGATTGCCCCTACAAGAGAATGAAACAGCCCTGGGG
>JAUBOH010000073.1:0-22193 GCA_036700145.1 Microcoleus occultus BM001215366 | reverse complement strand
CATCTTTATAGCCTCCTAGAATTTATCTTTATATTACTAGCTGATTACTTGCAAATCCTGGATTTGCGAGCTAGTTTTGCGAATGGTCGATCAATATGATGCGGTGAATGCTTTGATGCAATTGTTGTAGAAATTGAGAAGAGCGAAGTACAATCATTGTTAACTTTGATGATAAGTGTCACCCGATCGCCCTTAAAAATTAATCCGGCGATAGACTTCAGACATCGGGAGTTCTATATTTAAGCTGTGCAGGACGATCGCCCGATCGATCCCATCGTACACTTGCCATTGCCAGCGATCGCTACTTTGGCGATCGCCATTATAATATTGCTCAATATATGGTTCAGTTTGACTCACCAGCAGATATTCACAAAAACTAGCAAGAGAGCGATATTTTCGGAACTTTTCACCTCGATCGTAGGCTTCCGTAGACGGCGAAAGAACCTCGACAATCAGTAAAGGATTGAGAATTTCATCCGTGCGATCGCCATTGAACTCTGGTTCACCATTGACGACGATCAAATCAGCGTAGGTTCCGCACCGGTGTTCGGGAATCCAAACCCGCAAATCGCTGTTATACAAACGAAAATCGGTATCTCTGAGTAAAAATCCCAAGTAAATTAACAAGTTACAGGCGATCGCACTGTGGACTTCTGAACCTCCTGACATAGCGATAATCTCTCCGTTACAGTATTCGTGACGTTCTTCGGCGGTTTCCTCGATCGCCCGATATTCATCTGGAGTGAAGCGAGTCGTTGTCGCATCAGAAGCAATATTTGGCGGGTTGGTTTGAGCAATAACCACGATCGCACCTCCTAAATAATTAGACCTTAAATAATTATGGCTTACAGCTAGATAGTTTTCCTAACCCAGAGGCGTTCTCCTAGAGTCCATTCAAATTCCATAAAGAACTCTCCATGCGTTTGTCCGCTGCTGCTTCACAACCGCTAAATTCTAGCTTTCCTTTTACCTTTAATACTCAAAAGCTTGGTAATCGATGTGTAATAGTGCAAGGCAAAAACCAGATTGATCGCAAAAAATACCAAAGTTAAAACAAAGGTAAAAAAAGACGCAAACGACAGCCGAGAAGTCATTGTAAATATCGCCAAAATTATTGAGCAAAGCCCAAAACCGGAAGCAAAAGAACTTAAAAGCAGCAATCGTACCTTAGACATAGTTAATTTAAAAATTATCAGTAGAATGCACTCTTGGTACTCAGAAATGAGTGCCAAATGATACTTACTACTATATAGCAGAAGTGCTCAGTTCATCCAAGGGCAAAAGGGTTGCTTTCCTAAAAAGGTTTGAATTCTACTGAAAAATACAGCCCGCGCTCTTGCCAAGTTCGATCGCCCGACGACTTAATATCAATTAACGGAATTCCCCAGCCTCCGCGATCACTCCAGTTGTCGCCGTACTGCCACCGCAAGCCCAATCCCGCCGACAGCAGAGTATTCGCTTCCAGATTTGTCCAAACATTCCCAAAATCCACAAACGGCGTCACCTGCAAAACTCCTTGTTTGTCGCCTGTACGCAAAATCGGATACCGCAACTCGGCAGAAGCAAAAATCCCGCTATCGGCAAGCAAAGCATCCTGACGGTAGCCCCGCACCGTGTCCGGGCCGCCCAAACCAAATTGTTCGATCCCCAAAAGCTCTCCCCCAGCCAACTGCAAGTCCGATCGCGCCACCAGCATCTCGGGAGCCAACAACCGCACGTACTGCAATTGACCCCGCCACGCCAAAAATTGACCGTCAGGCTCGCTGCTGCTCGCCGTAGCCCCAAATGCTCCCAGTTCCAAACTGAACTGCGATCGCGCAGCCAACACATCTCTCTCACCCCTCTGAGTAAAGTCTTGAAACAACCTCAGCGCCGAAACCCGAGTTCTCCCGCGAGCATCCGCTCCCGGCGACAGCGTCCAATCCTCTCCCAGCAAAGATGTATCGCTTTCTCGTCTGCCAGCACCAATCCCGATCGCGATTTCTGTTCTCGGAGTTTGCACGATCGGCTGGCGGTAAGTCAACTCATAAGTGCGGCTCGACGCTTCAATATCCAGAGCATCAAACGGTGGCCGGGCGATATTGCTTTTGCTGCGGCTTAATTGAAAACTTACCGTACCGTTACGCGAATTCACTGGCAACGTGTAACTTAAATCGACAGCATTGCTACCCTGAGTATTTGTATAAATCAAACTCGCACTATCTGCCAAACCCAACAAATTAGCGTCGCGAATTTGAGCGCCCCGCCGCCAACTCCCCACACTTGGAGAGCGAGAATTGTCACTAAAAATGCTGGCTTGGAAAGTTCTTGCTTCTTTGACTCGGACTAGCAGCAAATTAAAGCCCGCACGAGAACCCGCTTGCAATTGGGCTGAGATGTTTTCGATTGGCCCACTTAATTGCAACAGTTGCAGAGCTTCGAGCAAACGTTTTTCGTTCAGCGGGCCTCGTGTTGCCCCAGCTAATCGGCTTCTGACGTAGTTAGAATTCAGTCGCCTAGTCCCGACTACATTTATACTTTCTAGCTTGCCTTCGATCGCTAATATTCTGACAACTGAGCCGGAGAGCGTTTGCAGCGGAATCAGCGCTCCCGAAGTGATGTAACCTTTGCTGATGTAGAGTTGACTCACCGCAGAACGAGCTTGCAGCAGTTGAGCGAAAGTCAGCGGGCGGCCTACAAAGTCTTTGAGTGCAGCGTCTAATTCTTGCTTGCTAAAGACCGTGCTGCCAATTACTTCAAATCGATCGACCTTTATCGTACCTGGAATGTTGGGTAATTCTTCTGGCTGTGCCGGCGCCGATGACTGCAACAACTGTTCTGCCCGAGGCAGGGGCCCTGGGGGCGCGGGTTCTCTTAGGGGAGCCGGAGTTGGCAGCAGCGGGTTGGGAATGGGAAATTCTTGTCTGTTTTCTCCTCGGTTCGGCAATTGAGCGAGAGTTTCTCTTTCCTCACTTTCGGCCGGTCGATCGAACTCCGGGATGTCGTTTTCTGCTTCTTTATTGTATCTATCTAATTCTGAATCCGAGTATAAATCAGGAAGCCTCCCGCGATCGTCTGCGGTTTCTGGATCTAGTTTTAATTGAGACTGTAGATTATCATTAAAAATTGGCGATCGCTCTGGTGACTCGGCAGCAACCATCCGCTCGCCAACACTTTGAGCTGTTAGCAGTGGGGGGCAAATAGCTGTAATTAAACAACCAAGTGCTAATGCCCTCAACAACTTGATTTTACAAAACCCTCTGGAATGTGGCAGGGGCATGACTTACTAGAAATATTTAATAGTTATTTACACTTACGATCGGCCCAGGCCGGCGCAATTGCAAAGAATAAAATTACTTTATCACTTTTTTTAAAGAATTAATTTGTTAGGTAAACATAAAGATACTTGACAATATTTGCATATTGTGCATTTGTAAACTGCTCCTGAAAAAAGCTCCGACCTCCCTAAGCTAATGCTGTAGGTGGGCGGAGCATTGTATCAAAGCTGCCACCTGAGAAATAGGTAAATTTTGATAGAGCTTATTACATTTTATTGAGCTGCGATCGCAATTCTTCCAACTCAGCGTCAATCACCGGACTCGACTCCGAGCTACTATCTGCAGCAGTTTTACCCGCTGCGGGCAATTGACCTTGAGAAACAGAACCTCCGGCCAGTTGAGCTTTCATCTGAGCCAACTCGTCGTCAACATCGCCGCCGCTTTCGAGCAAGCGGAACTGTTCCTCCAAGTTGCTGCCGCCGGCCGCCAGTTCTGCCGAAGCTCCCGCGCGAGCTTCAATCTGCAAAACTTTTTCTTCCATGCGATCGAAAGCTGCCATTGAACTGCCAGTATTCAAGGTGCCAATGGTATTGTTGAGCTGTTCCTGAGCCTTCGCAGCGGATATCCGGGCTTTGAGCATATCCTTCTTAGTCTTAGCTTCGGAAATTTTGCTCTCCAAGCCGATCAAGTTGCGCTTGAGACTTTCCACCTGACCAGATTGCTGATCCAGACTGGCTTTGAGTGTAGCCGCGGTTTCCGCGTGAGACTTTTTGCGTACCAGCGCTTCCCGGGCCAAAGTCTCGTCTCCTTTTTGCAGGGCGAGCGCAGCCCGCTGCTGCCACTGGTTAGACTGAGATTCAGCTTGATTGTACTGAGTCTGGGTGCGTTTTTGAGTGGCGATCGCGCTGGCAACGGCTTGACGCAACTGCACCAAGTCTTCCTGCATATCCGTAACGGACTGTTCTAAAATCTTTTCCGGGTCTTCAGCTTTGTTGACCATATCGTTAAGATTGGCTCTGACGACTCGGCTAATGCGGTCAAATAATCCCATAATGCTATTTTTCCTGGGTGAGGTGTACGAGGTAAGCTCCAAGCAGGCTTGATAGTGTTAGCCCGCGATTGTGAAACTCAGTTGGTCAGATTTTTAGTGCGATCGAGTATGCGGGCAATTTTTGCAAATAGATAAATCCAGTTTAAAGCGATCGAGTAATGTGATGCAGGCAAGCTCATTCATGCACCTGTCTATTGAGTTTAACTTCGATCCGGGAATTCCCCAATACGCTTCGAGCCATCAGGTGCCGCGCCGATGAAGGCAAGTTTTTGCCCGTCCAAACTATTGTTGTGCACCGCTGGCATTTAGGATGCAGGCGGCTCGCCCGACGGCAATTTGGGTATATTGTTGCCTGGAAGCATTTGTGCTTTCATCGCCGCCAACTCGCTATCGACATCGCCTGCTGCTTCGAGAGAGAGAAACTTCTTTTCTAAATCGTTAGTTCCGAGTTCTGCGATTGCGTTTGAGCGAGCTTCTAGCTGCAGGACTTTCTCTTCCATCCGTTCAAACGCGCTCAAAGCGCTGCCGGTATTGAGATTGCCCATCATTTGTTGCAGCCTTTCCGACGATGCGGCGCTTCTTGCTCGGGCAATGTACATATCTTTTTTTGATTTTGCCTCAGAAATTTTACTTTCGAGCGCCCGCATATTTTCTTTAAGTTGAGTCACAACAGCGTTCTGCTGTGCGAGACTAGCTTTCATCGCCGTTGCCGTTTCTTGATAAGATTTCTTGCGCGTCAGAGCTTCCCGAGCCAAATTTTCCTCGCCTTTTTGCAAAGCTAGCTGCGCCCGCTGGTACCATTCTGCTGCTGTAGACTCAGCTTGGGAACACTGGCGTTCGGTGCGTTTTTGAGCTGCAATTGCCCCGGCCACAGCTTGTCTGAGCTGCACTAAATCTTCCTGCATATCGATTACAGCCTGTTCCAGAATTTTTTCTGGATCTTCGGCCGCCCCGACCAAACTGTTAATATTGGCTCGAATCACTCGCCAAAGCCGATCAAATAATCCCATGAGGCCCGTCTCCCGATTTAAAATTTTAGAATTAAGACTGAGAAATAAGAATTAAAAACTCAAAATGAAAACTCATCAATTGTCTTTTGAATTTTTAATTTTCTCTAAGTAGGTCGTGATGATTATTTGTAGGATGGGTAGGGCGCGAGCGTTACCCATCAAAACTGAGCAAATGTTGGGTGAAGCGAAACCGAGGGTTCGTGCCCCAAAGCCCAACTTACTCGCTGAGCGTCAGTTTAATTGTCGGAGTCCACCTTACTTAGTTTAGGGCTGATAGTATTGCGGCTTCACCCCTTTTGCTTGAAGTTCTTTCACCAAACGTTCTGCTGAGGCAGCATCGTTCAAAGCCCCCATTTGGATCTTGACACCCTTGGAGAAGTTCCGCACGTAGGCATCGGGAACAGCAGTTCTGGCTTGCTGCAGCGATTTTTCGTTGGTGTAATCGGTGACAACGTAATAGAAACCGTCGGCTGCCCGTGCCGGCCTTCCTAACGGGGATGCTGTCGCCGGGGATGCTGTCGCCGGGGATGCTGCTGCTGGCCTGACTGGGGAGGGTGTTGGCGGCAGTGTCGGCAGTGTAGGGACAGGCTGGGAGGCGCTGGGGCTGGGACTTGGCAGCAAAGCCGTGCTGAGATTGTTGAGTCCTTGTTCTCGGCCTCTGGGCGGGTTGCCGTCTTCTGTAGGAATTGGGACTGCCCCGCCCGGGCCAGGAGGCGCTGCCGGAGTTGGCGGGATTGATGCTTTTGGCGACGGGGAAGCAATCGGGCTGGCTGTCGGCTTGACATTGCTGAGAGTGCTCAAATCTAGCTCTACAAATTCTTTGGATGCCAGATTTGGAGCTTTTGGCAGTTCTTTGGTGCCGGTATCTGAGATGGCGGTGGCGGCGGGACTGTCGCTGGGAGAGGGCGCGGTCCGATCGAGCAAACGGTTCAGCCCGGCGATTTTAACCAGACTTGACGGGTGCATGACTGCGTAGCCCAAAGCTGTGCACGACAGCAGAAACAGCAGCATCGAACTCAGTCCCAAGGGAGTTAGCAGACTCGTGGCTAAACTGCGTTCGACCGCAGGCTCGGCTGTTGGCTCGTCCAAACTTTCGATCAGTTTTTCGCTGGATTCGAGATACTGGTTGGGTGCCTTGCCGCTGCTAGATAATTTTGTGCCGCCCCTGGTAGTTGCTAGCGGGGCATCGCCCTCAATGCCGGCAAGGGATAGGGGCTCCGACAGCGGCTGCTGGGTTTGGGCCTTCTCAGCCGCCTGCTGCTGGGTTTGGCCTAGCTGTTGCTCGGTTGTGGCTGTTTGCTTGCCGGTACGAACTGATGGCGACACCCACTGTTCGGCGCGCCGCCTGTGCCTTCTGTATGTTGTCAGTTCTGCTTCTAGGCTTACATCCATACACCCCAGGACTGCTTGTAAAGCAGGCTTGATTGGGGTTGAAGAGGATTGATGATTTGGGGATTCAACCGAAGAACGTTTACTCATTAGCAAAACTCCTACCGCCTCTGAATTGATTTTAATGTTTTGATTATAGATACGAAGCAAGAAGGTTTAAAACTTGCCTATTTTATGATTAGCTGCTTTTGGCGTCAAGGCAACTGCTGCCTTTGGGCCTGCTGTCGATCGCCCGCAGCTATACTTTGTTCATTTTAAAACTTAATTGTTGCTGTGTCCCGGAGGCTGCTTGCCCAGACTCGCAGCCGCTTTTGGCAGCAGAGGGAACCGCTTATTTATAACATCTCATACTCGTTCCGCATTTGTCCTTTTTCTTGATCCCTGACTCCTTTATAAACTTTTAACCTGTCTTTTTAACTACCAAATGAGGAATGACTGAGGTAATTGTTTCTATATATAACAAGATTATAAATAAATTATAAAGTTTAATTGTACTCCGGGGATCGCTACAACCCAGACAGCATAAAGGCTGGGATGCTCTAAGACCTGATAGCTCTACATTGGAGAATTAGAGATGAAAATGATTTACCTAAGAACTTTTATGAAAACCCCATTAACTTCAGCTTGCCGTCACTGCCGCCACTATACCCCTGAGGGGAGACGCGGGGGTGTTTGCGATCTGCTGAGCGTGCCAGTTCAAAGTCAGTGGAAAGCTTGTTCTTTAGCGGTTTCGCCTTTTGGGTCATCTTGGGAAAACATAGAAGAAATTGGACTGTGGCAAGAACAGGCTGTGATGCTGCAAGAGACCGTAACTGTTGCTGAGCGCAATGCCTACCAGCTTACAGGCACAACGTTAACCGAAAAATCCGGTGCAGCAGTCTCGGTTTAGTTTGTCCGCACTTCTGACCGATCGTACCATTTTCGTATTGAAGTTTTTCGTATTGAAGATTGGGGAATCACTGATGACTATCATGGTTTGGATCGGGCAAAGCAGTTTCATTCTTTTTGGGAACTAATATCAATACTGACACTTTTGGACGATCGGGTAAATTCGGCTTTAGCAACTCATAGAAATCAGTAGCATCTGTAATCGGAATGAGGTAATAAAAAAACTCATTTCTCGATCGAGCTATGGCAGCCAAGGATATTGACTAAAATCAGGTTGCCGTTTTTCCAAAAAGGCTTGTTTGCCTTCGGCGCCTTCCTGAGTCATATAGTACAGCAAAGTGGCGTTTCCCGCCAGTTCTTGCAGACCGGCTTGACCGTCGCAGTCGGCATTAAAAGCGGATTTTAAACAGCGAATTGCGATCGGACTTTTTTCTAAAATTTCTCCGGCCCACTGCATCCCTTCTGCTTCGAGTTGTTCCACCGGCACGACGCAGTTGACTAAACCCATTTCTAGGGCTTGCTGCGCGCTGTACTGGCGGCACAAAAACCAAATTTCTCGGGCTTTTTTCTGGCCGACTACTCTAGCGAGATAGCTAGCTCCGAAACCACCGTCGAAACTGCCGACTTTTGGGCCGGTTTGTCCGAAAATAGCATTGTCTGCTGCGATCGTCAAGTCGCAAATTAAGTGTAAAACGTGACCGCCGCCGATCGCGTAGCCTGCAACTAAAGCAATCACAACTTTGGGCATCGATCGGATCAACTTCTGCAAGTCGAGCACGTTTAAGCGCGGTATGCCACCTTCGTCTACATATCCCGCTTCCCCCCGCACGCTTTGGTCGCCACCCGAGCAAAAGGCATATTTGCCGTCTGTGTGAGGCCCCGCACCGGTGAAGAGGACAACGCCAATTTTTGTGTCTTCGCGGGCATCAGTAAAGGCATCGCACAGTTCCTGCACGGTTTTGGGACGGAAAGCGTTGCGCTTGTGAGGTCGATTGATGGTAATTTTGGCGGTGCCGCCGCTTTTGTGATAGAGAATGTCTTGGTAGGTTTTGGCGGTTTGCCATTCAATTTGCATAATCAATCGATTTTTGATTTGAGACCGAGCTGGGGTGATCGAGGCAGCGACAAGTCGCTTTTAGATTTTAGCTAGGCAGACGGGAATGCCCATAGTATAGTCGTACTCGACTTACCCTGGGGATGAGAGTTGAGTGAGTTGACGATTGCACCGCCAAATAAATTAAAAAGCGATTCTCTCTTTGATTGAGGCGGTGTAGGAGAAAACGAACCCTTCGACTACGCGAGCGCATAGCGTGCAAATCTATTGCTCTATCCAATGCTCTATGTTATCATGGTTAGCAGAACTGTGGTAAAAATATTGTGTTGAAGGCGGTCAAGGTCAGAATCTATCCCAACAAAGAACAACAAAGTCATTTGGCCGGGGCCTTTGGCTGTGTTCGTTGGGTGTGGAATCAGTCTCTTGCTACCATGTCCCAGACCTACAAGGAAACTGGCAAGGGTATCTCTGCCTTAACCATGAAGAAACAGATACCTGTTTGGAAAAAGGAGCATGAGTGGCTCAAAGAATGCTATTCCCAATGCCTGCAATCTTCTTGTCTGAATCTGTCTCAAGCTTTTATCAACTTCTTTGATGGTTTGGCACAGTACCCTACATTCAAAAAGCGTCAGGGTAGACAATCAATGCAGTACCCTCAGAACGTCAAAATTCTGAGTAACTCCTCGATTAAGTTCCCTGGAAATCTTGGCATCGTAAAAGCCAAAATTCATCGTGATACTGTTGGCAAATTAAGAACTGTCACGGTGTCTAGAATGCCTGACGGTCGTTATTACGCTTCCTTGTTAATGGAGGATGGGCTGGAGTCACCGACAGTCGGTGAAGAGGGTAAAGCCATCGGCATAGACTTGGGACTGCTTGATTTTGCTGTCACATCTAACGGCTCAAAGTATCCAAATCCCAGACATCTCAAGAAACACGAACGCAACCTCAAACGCAAACAGCGTCAGCTATCTCGTAAAAAGGATAAGACGACTAACAAACGTCGCAAAGCTAAACGGGCTGTTGCCAAGGTGCATTCAAAAATAGCCAGAGTGCGTGAAGATTTCCGACATAAACTATCCCGTAAGATAGTCAACAAAAACCAAGTTATTGTTGTCGAAAATCTGGCAGTAAAGAACATGGTCAAGAATCCCAATCTCGCCAAAGCGATAAGTGATGCTAGTTGGCGGATGTTCTGCACCATGCTCAAGTACAAAGCAGAGGCAGAAGGTAAGATATATCTAGAAGTAGGTAGATTTTTCCCTTCGTCACACCTGTGCTCAAATACTTTACTACTAATACCAAAAATGGATCTATCAGTTCGTGAATTTGACTGTCCCCACTGCAAGGAGCGACACGATAGAGACATCAACGCGGCGATTAACATCAGAAACGAAGGCTTACGGATATTGGCGTTGGGAACCAGCGTTACTGCCTTTGGAGGCAATGTAAGACCAAAACAGTATGGGCGAAAGTCTACTGCTGTAGAGGCGGTTGCCCTTGAATTGGGAAGCCCGGATTATACTGCCTAGCAGTTGATGTGTGGTAGTTCACATGGATTAGGTTCAATGGGATACAAGGGTCGATCCACATCTTGCAAAAAAATCAAGCCGGAGTTAGGCAGAAACCGGGTTCTTCACCAAAATACGCGACTGGCGCGCTCTTGGTATGGGTTAAACACCCGGTTTTTGAGGGTAAGAGCGCACAATTCGCCTCTCAAATCGAAAAAGCGTCAAATTCTCGAACCCTGTCTCACTCTTTTACTGCGAAAAAATTTATATGCGCTGGATTATTGGCGCTGTAACAGAGCCAGCAGGTGCTTTGCTGCTTTGGCAAATACCGGATCGCGGGAGGAGAATTCGCTGGGCTCTAGTAAAGCTTGAACTTCGGCAAAAGCTTCTGAGTCGAGGGTTCCTTCTTTCGTAAATAAAGTGTCTATGACTGCAGTGTGTCTGGAGTCGAGACCGAGCCGGTTTCCGATCGACTGTAAGTACATTTGCTCCCGCAGGTCGATGTGTCCGTCTGCGGCTGACATTTCGTAGCCGGAACCGATGAGCAACAGCTTTTCTGATTCTGAGAAGAAAGCTGTCAGGGTTAGCAATTCCGTGGGGTTGAAGTAAACCTGCTGTTTGGAGATGCCTTTGACAAGGCGCTGAATTAGTTCTACCCGATCGCGGTCGCCACTGGCAAAGGCTTTGAGAGTCTTTTGCAGCCGTTCTTCTTCTGCAACTGCGATCGTCCTGTCGATAATCATCACTCCGCGCAGGATGGAAATCAGAGCAGTCAGGAACACGACTAAAGGAGTGATATCTTGTTCGCGGAGCTTTTGTCTGCTAATGCGAGACAAGAGCTCAACAACTTCAGTGCTGATCGTGGTGGTGTCCATAATTAAAAATTATTGTTGATTGGGCTGTGGTATGACTTTATTTCTCGATCTTAAGTGTTTTTAGTTAGGTAAGTATGCCATAAATTCCCCAAAAAAACTTGTTTTATGAGTGATAACACTTATTCTCTCCGCAGCCTGTGGATAAGTAAGAGTATATTAAGTTTTTTAAGTTGCGTGAATATACTGTGAATTTGCAAACAGAGCCGTTGTCTATTAGTGATTCTAATTATGCGATTCACCAACGCTGGATGACTAGGGCTGTGGAACTAGCGCGAGCAGCCGGCGCGGCGGGCGAAGTGCCCGTGGGTGCTGTCATCGTTGATGATACTGGCAAATTGATTGCCGAAGCGCAAAATCGGCGGGAGCGAGATTGCGATCCCACTGCTCATGCTGAAATCTTGGCTCTGCGGGCGGCCGGGCAAGTTTTGCAAGACTGGCATCTCAACTCTTGCACGCTTTATGTAACGCTGGAGCCTTGCCCGATGTGCGCGGGTGCGATCGTCCAAGCTCGGATCAATCTGCTGGTATACGGAGCGGATGACCCGAAAACGGGTACGATTCGGACTGCGGCTAATATTCCAGATAGTGCTTATTCTTGTCACCGCTTGCAGGTGCTCGGCGGTATTATGGAGTCTGTTTGCCGGGAGCAGTTGCTTTCTTGGTTTGCAGCGCGCCGTCCAAGTTAACAGGTAAAAGTTTTGACTTTTGGAGGCGATGTTTAGTCGAACTTGGCTGTTTAACAAATTCGCGGAATTCCCCACATAAGAGGAAATGCAGCAACAGCGAAGCGCATTGCGGAATGAGCAAGGTGGGGATAGATAGCGACGGGGCTATAGCCCCAATCTCTCAGATATCAACATAAAAACTTCATCAACACATCTTACTAATAACCCTAAATTGTAGTAATATATAGATATGAAACACGCAGTTAAGGTACGAATTTATCCGACCGATGAGCAGAAAGAAGCGCTGTCTAAAGCGTTTGGCTGTGCCCGTTGGTTTTGGAATAACTCGCTATCTGAAACCAATCAACTCTACAAAGAGACGGGTAAAGGCTTATCTCAGCAAGGGATGAATGACCGCCTACCCGGACTCAAGAAGGAGTTTGAATGGTTGGCAGAGCCTTACAGTCAAGTGCTGCAAAGCGTGTCTCTTAACTTATCGAGAGCATTTATCAACTTCTTTGAGGGACGGGCATCATTTCCCAACTTCAAATCGAAGCAGGGTAAAC
Source organism: Microcoleus occultus BM001215366 (assembly GCA_036700145.1). Lineage (GTDB taxonomy): Bacteria > Cyanobacteriota > Cyanobacteriia > Cyanobacteriales > Microcoleaceae > Microcoleus. Next base: position 9,927 of record JAUBOH010000073.1, on the reverse strand, counting down.
AGACGATTCAATATCCTCAGAACGTCAAGATCGCAGATGTTGGCTTGAAGCTACCAAAACTGGGAGTCATCAAGGCAAAGATTCATCGCGTGTTTGACGGGAAGTTGAAAACCGTCACCGTGTCTCTTACACCATCTGGCAAGTATTTCGCGTCGTTACTATTTGACGATGGATTGCCAGAAGTTGAGAAGACGATTGACGGTAAAGCAGTAGGGATTGATTTAGGTCTGACGCACTTTGCGATTACGTCTGATGGCTCTAAGTTTGATAATCCGAGAGTTCTAAAAAAGCATTCTCGCAACCTCAAACGCAAGCAGCAGAAACTATCGCGGAAAGTAAAAGGCTCAAATCGTCGGAAGAAAGCACGTCGCATCGTGGCACGAGTTCACGAAAAGATTGCGAACGTGAGAAAAGACTTTCTGCATAAGCTCTCGCGCAAAATGGTCAACGAAAACCAAGTGATCTGCGTTGAGAACTTAGCAGTAAAAAACATGGTGAAAAATCACAACTTAGCGAAAGCGATTAGCGATGCCAGTTGGACCGAATTCACCAGAATGTTGAGCTATAAAGCAGGACAAGACGCAAAAATCTATCAAGAAGTTGACCGATTCTTCCCGTCGAGTAAGACCTGCTCAGTATGCCTCAATCGAATTGGAAGTTTAGCATTAGAAGTCCGGTCTTGGCAGTGTCAGAACTGCGGTACAAAGCATGACCGAGACGTAAATGCAGCTATCAACATTCGAGATGAGGGTATGCGTATTTTGGCGTTAGGAACTAGCGCTTCTGCCAATGGAGGGAAGGTAAGTCCGAAGGTTGGAAGGCGAAAGTCGTCCGTATCTAAGGCGCTTCCCGTTGAAATTGGAAGCCCCACATAAGAGCAAACGCAAGCGCGTAGCGCGTAGGAAGCAAGGTGGGGTAGTTCACCTGAAATAATAGGTAATTGCCCGATCGAGCTTTTAAAGCTGTTGACGGTTTTGCGGTAGTGCTTTCCGTCGGTTGGTTCAGGTTTGACCTGTTGCAGATTATCTTGCAGCGGGTGCGATCGTGCAAACTCGGTATAATGCCAATAGCAAAAGTGTCCCGATCCAAAAACTAAAGATGTGTCAAACAACATATTTTAGACTTTATCTCTCGATAAGGCAGCTTAATTGCTATGCGCCACACCGCCACGATCGCCGTTGAGTCCAGTAAATCATCTCTAGTGAAGCCAATGCCTGCCAAGGTAGCATCTAATACCTCTCGCGTTTCTCCTTGGTTAACTTCCTTGCTCTATCCGCTAGGTCACTATATTGTCCTACCGTTTCATTTTCGCAAGATCGAGATAACCGGACAGGAGCACTTGCCAAAAGACGGGCCTGTCATTTTAGCCCCTACCCATCGTTCCCGGTGGGATGCCCTCATGATGCCTTATTCAACCGGACAGATGGTGACTGGACGGGATTTGCGGTTTATGGTAACTGCCGATGAGGTGAAAGGACTGCAAGGTTGGTTCATCAGACATTTGGGAGGGTTTGCTGTCGATATCAAGCATCCGGCAATTAGCAGCCTGCGTTACGGTGTGGAATTGCTTCTCTTCAAGCAGATGTTAGTGATTTTTCCCGAAGGTGGCATTTTTCAGGATGGCGAAGTTCACCCGATTAAGGCTGGATTGGCTCGTTTGGCAATGCAAGCAGAGTTGAGCGCGCCCGGTTTGGGGGTGAAAATTGTACCGATGAGCATCCGCTACCGCCCGCACATTCCTCGATGGGGTTCTCATGTAAAAATTGCGATCGGTGCTCCGATTTCCGTGGCGGATTATACCAGTGGTGGCGGCGGCAAAAAAGAGGCGCGATTGTTGACGGCCGAGCTCGAAATGGCTCTGAAAAATCTTGATGAAAGTTGTTAGTTGGCAGTTGACAGTTGACAGTTGACAGTTGACAGTTGATGGTTGACCGAAGGAAGAAGGAAGAAGGAAGAAGTCCGAGGGAAGAATTAATTGTGATATAATACTTTTTGGTGCTGTTGAGAGTTGTGGCACTTATTTTGCTTGGTTGTGTCTGTATTAAGAGTCTGTATTAAGAGTCAGCATTAATGGGTTGTGGTTTGAACTTTAAGCCTGGTCAAATTGTCAGTTTAGAATGTGGAGATGCGTGCCTGCATTCAGAGGTAATTCAAGTGGTTGAGGCACGTCAAATTTGTTGGGTGCGCCCTTTGATGTTAGTTGGATTAGTGTCGGGGAAGGATGTATCCCAGCAGTGGCCGGAAGAATACACTTTATCCGATTTGCGGGACGGTGCAGATTTGCTGTGGCCGCTGAGTTTGTTTCGGGCGGCGCTGGATACAGAGGTAATTTCGCTGTTAAGTGAGTTGCAGTCTCTGGACTCCGATCGAAAGGATAGCGCGATCGCATCTCGGCAACTTAGGGATTTTGTCGATCGAGTTTGGGAAGCTTTTCCGAGTGCTTTTAATTAGTTAGTTGTTATTGGTTATTGGTAGCACAGGACTAATGCAAAAAAAAGATGTTTGTAGTGAGGACTTTAGTCCGCAGAATATCTCAGGACTAAAGTCCTCACTACAAACCAATTTTATAACGAATAACAACTAACAAAAAATGAAGTTAAAATACTGCGTGTGAAAGCTCTGCGGGATTGAGATTGTTGTGAATAACTTGACCGTCGCGGAACCAGACAATGCGGCGAGTTTGGCGCGCTACCTCCGGTTCGTGCGTTACCATCACAACCGTCATACCGCTTTCATTGAATTCTGTAAAAATATCCATTACTTCTTGAGTAGTTTTAGTATCCAATGCACCAGTCGGTTCATCTGCAAGCAACAGCACCGGCCGGTTGACAATAGCCCGGGCGATGGCTACCCGCTGCTGCTGTCCTCCTGATAGTTGATTCGGTCTGTTTTGCAGCCGACTTTCCAGGCCTACTTTCGTCAAAGCATCTACCGCCCGTTCGCGTCTTTCGGCTGCGGGAATGCCGGCATAAACCATCGGTAGCATGACATTTTCTAAGGCTGTTAATTGAGCCAACAAGTGAAATTGTTGGAATACAAAACCTAATTTTAAATTGCGAATTCCAGCTAATTCTGATTCCGGCATTTGGGCCACATCTACGCCGTCTAAGTAGTAACTGCCGCTCGTAGGTCGATCGAGACAGCCGATAATATTCATAGCTGTAGATTTTCCAGAGCCCGACGCACCCATAATCGCGCAGTATTCTCCTTGCGTTACCGTCAAGCTGACACCGTTTAAGGCGCGAACTTCCAGGTCGCCAATCCCGTAAACTTTTGTTACGTCTTGCAGACCGACGATGACGGGTTTTGAAGGGACTTGCAGGTCGAGGTCTTTGTAGGTATCGGTTTGTAGTTCAGGCATTTTTTTGAGGTGCGATCGACACAGCTAACTACTAACTTAACACTTGTTATCGGTTTTGGCGGCTTAAATGCTATTCTCATTCAAGGGAGCGATCGAAAAGCAGCAGCCGATCGGCTCACAGCTATCCATGATTGTAGAAAGGCTTAATATTCATTTATGAAAGCTAGTACCGAGAAAAATCTCAAAGTTACTTAAGCTCCCTAAATTAACAGTTTGTCGCCTTATTTATTTCAACTACAAATTCCGCTCCTTGTCCTATTTGAGAGTTACAATATAAATTTCCGCCGTGTTGATTGACCACAATCTGGTGACTGATAAACAGTCCCAGTCCTGTACCTTTTCCCACAGGTTTTGTCGTAAAAAAAGGATCGAATAATTTAGATTGTATCTCTTGAGGGATTCCCAAGCCATTATCGGAGATTTTGATTGATATTCGATTATTACTGATAAGTTTAGTTTTTATTTTAATTTCTCCTTGTTCCCCCATACATTGGGCAGACACGGAATCTATAGCATTATTCAGAAGATGCATAAATACCTGATTGAGTTGACCGGAATAACACTCGATCGCGGGCAGTTGACCGTAATCTTTGATTACCAGAATTTCATGATTTTCTCGTGTCGGTTTTAGGCGATGTTGAAGAATCATCAGCGTACTGTCAATCCCTTGATGAATATTCACTCGTTTGCATTCTGCCTCATCGTGACGGGAGAAATTACGCAAGGACAGAACTATTTCCCGAATGCGATCGGTTCCGATCCGCATAGAATTTAGAAGTTTGAGCAGGTCTTCTTTCAAAAAATCTAGATTGATAGCATCGATTTGCGCTGTGACTTTTGTTGGCGGATCGGGAAAGTGTTCTTGATAGACTTTTATCAAATTCAATAAATCTTGGAAATATTCACTAGCCGGCCTCAAATTGGCGTGAATAAAGTTAACCGGATTGTTGATTTCATGGGCTACACCTGCAACCAGATTCCCAATCGAAGACATTTTTTCACTTTGGATGAGTTGAGCTTGGGTACGCTTTAGTTCGCGCAAAGTAAGTTCTAAACTTTCCGCTTGCTGTTGCAATTGAAATTCGGCTTTTTTCCGTGCGGTGATATCACGGACAGTAATAGCGAAACCATCACCTAGCTTGACGGCTACAAAGTGAAACCAGGAAGACTCTCCTGATTTATCATAAAAATTTTGTTCTAAAGTTTTTCCTGTTTCAACAACATTAACGAAGCGATTGAATAGTTCTGGATCGAGACGATTCAGCAATTTTTTGATCACCAATTTGCCGATCGTATCTTCACGCCTATTTCCCAAGGCTCTGGCAATTACAGGATTAGCAACTAAACAGCGAAAATCTTGAATATCTCCGGTGGTGCGATCGCGCACAGCCTCCATTGCAGCCACCCCATCGAGGGAACTGTTCAAAACACTCGCCAGCAATGCTCTCGACTGATAAAGTACCTCTTCTGTTTCCCGGCGCTGACTAACTTCTTGTTCCAAAAGCCATTGCTGGCGTTGAATTGTCAATTGATTTTCCAGCCGCGCTACGACTTCTTCAATCTGAAAGGGTTTGGTAATGTAATCAATTCCACCGGACTCAAAGGCCGTTATTTTGTCGAAAACATCATCTAAAGCGCTGATAAAAATAATTGGAATGCTGTTAAAATTTTCATTGTGTTTGAGAAGTTTACAGACTTGATAGCCATCCATTTCCGGCATTTTAACATCTAACAAAATGACATCCGGTCGCTTCGCCTGGACAGTTTTCAGTGCCATTCGCCCGCTGGTGACGCTGCGAACACTGTAGCCGAGCTTGAGGAGCGCATCGCTTAGTAATTGTAGATTTTCTGGAAGGTCATCTACGATCAGAATGTTACCTTTATTTGGTGTTTCACAATTAATATTCATTGTTGATTAAGGGTTCGGCTAGGTCAACTAACTGTTCAAATTGAAATTTACGTACAACTTGCGTTAGCGATTGTATCAAATGATTCTCGGTTCCGGGAATTTCTGCTATAAGTTGCACAACCAGATTAGTATTAGCCTCAAGAGCAGCTTGGTATAATTGAGCGATCCATTCTTTAGGCATACAGGTGAGGTGTTGCGGGGTCAAGATGCTTGCTGCTGGGTCATTTAATATTGGTAAACTCGTTTCGGCTAAGATATATTGTACACCAAGATGTTTAGTCAGTGTTTCAAAAATGGTGTGTTCAGAAAAAGGTTTGCGGAGAAAGTCATCACATCCAGCCGAAAGCACGATCGCCTTTTCTTCTTCTAATACGCTGGCTGTGAGAGCAATGACGGCGGTAGCGTGGCCTTTTGTGGTAGATTTAATATGTTTGGTGGCTTGATAACCATCCATCACAGGCATTCTCATGTCCATCCAGATTAAATGCGGTTCCCATTCATCCCAAATGGCGATCGCCTCTTGTCCGTTACTAGCTTCTTTTACCTCAAATCCCAAGGGAGTCAAAAGCTTAATTAGCAGTTGTCGATTAATAGATTTGTCATCTACTGTGAGAATTTTATATGTAGGTTGCTCGGGAGCCAGCCCCAACACTATTGAATGCTCTTCGGAACTCTTGTTGGCTGTTTCTTGACCTAATTTCGCGTGAATATTAAATCGAAAAGTTGTACCTTTTCCTAGCTCGCTTTCAACAGAAATATCCCCGCCCATCAATTGCACAAACTTGCGACTGATTGATAAACCCAATCCCGTTCCTTCTTGCATATCTTTTCCGGCTTGGGCTTGGGAAAAAGCATCAAAAATATTTGGTAGTTCTGCTGCTGCAATCCCTACCCCAGTATCGCGCAGCCGAAAATGAAGATTAAAAACATCTGCGGTTTCTCTATCTCCCTGAAACACATTGAGAGTAATTTGACCTTCTGAGGTAAATTTGATGGCATTGCTGAGTAAATTGATTAAAACCTGACGCAGTTTTACTTCATCCGTGCAGATATAGCGGGGTACATCTTCTGCACGCTGAAAGAGCAACTTCAAGCCCGCATTACTAGCCGACAGATGCAGCATATCTTCTAAATCATCGAGCAAACGATACAGGTCAAAATCTTTAGGATTGAGAGTAGTTTTGCCTGCTTCGAGTTTGGATAAATCGAGGATATTATTAATCAGCGTCAACAGGTAATCGCCGCTGCGATAGACGATGCCTGCATTTTCGTATTGTGCCTGTGGCAAGTTTGGGGCGCGCATCGTTAGCTGAGAAAAGCCGAGAATAGCATTCAGGGGCGATCGCAATTCATGACTCATGTTAGCAATAAATGTACTTTTAGCTTTGTTGGCCACTTCCGCTTTTTCCTTTGCAGTTACCAATTCTTCGGTTCTTTCGTCAACTTTTTCTTCTAAATTTTCAAACATTTCTTTTAATTGAGCGGCCATGCTGTTAAATGAAATAGCGAGTTCTCCTAATTCATAAGTTTGGTCAATTTTTACAGTTGTATCTAATTTTCCTTGAGCAATATCTTTGGCTGCATTCTTAAGAAATAAAATTGGTTGTGACACCCAATTAGCAGTCATAATCCCAATAATTACTACTAAAAAAAATGCGAAAATACATACTAAAATTGTCTGCCGAGTATTAGCATCAATTCGGTCGAGAAAGTCCGATTCAGGTACAACAGTCGCAATCAACCAATCTATCCCTAACTCATCTTTATAGGGCGAAATTTGCAGAAACTGTAGTTGGTCGTTATAGTTGAATTCAAGTTGATAGCTGCGGTCAATTTTATTAAAATCAACAAAATACTTTTTTAAATACTTTGCGGCCGCTTGAATCAGAGGATCGCTACTGCGATCGATAGAGGGTCGTGTGGTCTTTGTTAAATTTTTACTATTATTAAGGCTGCTTTCATTTTCAGAAGTCGCTACTAATAACCCTTCTCGATCGAAAATAAATGTTTGTCCGTGCTTGCTAATCTTATGTTTGCCCAGAAAATCTTGAACCTTATCTAATTCATAAGTAGCAGCGATCACACCTAAAAGTTTACTATTCCGATCGTAAATGGGCTGACAAAGATCGAGAAAAAAAATATTGTAGTCAACTCCTGAATAAATGGGAGCCCAATTTAGTTTGCCTGCTTTGACTGCTCCAATGTACCAAGGACGTGTTCTGGGATCGTAACGTCTGGTAAGTAATTTTTTCATTACTTTGGTAGGCTGACCTTCGGGACTAATGTCATATTCAAAGGTAAAATAATTAGTAGAAGCATTGGAGACAACAAATCTTAATTCTCCATTTCCGGGCTTTCTCCAAACCTCTAAGTATTGATTTTTATCTTGAGAGGATAAACCGATCCGACTAACGCCATCGAAATTTTTAATCATTTGCCATAAATAATGATATTTTTTTGCCTCTCGATCTTGTAAATCGAGACTTAACTCACCCCGTTCAATAGCATCAGCGTTAAGTTTATGAATCATAACTAGAGCAGATAACTGGTTTTTAATATATTCTTGGATTTCTAATGTAATTTCTTCACGCAATTGAACGGCAATTTCGTTGACTGCTTCTTTTCCATTTTTATAAGAGAGAAATCCCACTAATCCAACTATGATAAATATTTCAATCATAAAGGGAACAGTAAAAATAATCCTTAAGGGGATTTTTTTTAAGATTTTAGAGAATAAATTATTCAGATGAGATGATTTCATTGAATTACAACCTTATTACCTAAATAGAATCACTTTTGTCGTGGGGTCTGGCGGGTTTATTTGACCTATTTGCAAGCTTGAAAGCTGTTGGCGAACCCGCCCCTACTTCACACGAATGCTGCAAGATATCAGTTTTATTGATTGCGATCGCGAAATGCTACGAGATCGCGCCCCCGATCGCCCGCAGAGTCGATTTTGGATAGATCCGCGCGGATCTGCGGTTCAAAATTTCCTTTGATATCTGCTGATTTTCGCGGCCAGAAAAAGTATACATTTTGATATGTTTTTTGGCACGGGCTTGATGTATAATCTAATAATGGGAGTGCGAGCAGTTGTAAAAATTTTGAACAGATTTCTATTATCTAATAATACTATGTCAATGACAAGAAGTCAAGCACTAGACCCCAAAAAAAAAGGCGAAATTTTTGAGATATGATTAAGAAAAGTGAAGCGTAAACTTGGCAAGTTGGAAATAGGAAAGTACAGACAATTATGACATACGATTACGATTTGTTTGTGATAGGTGCGGGTTCTGGCGGATTGGCGAGTTCTAAGCGGGCGGCATCCTACGGGGCGAAGGTGGCGATCGCCGAAAACGACTTAGTAGGCGGCACCTGCGTAATTCGCGGCTGCGTTCCCAAAAAACTCATGGTGTACGCCTCAACATTTTCGCACCTTTACGAAGATGCGATCGGCTACGGTTGGAGTCCAGTAGAAAGCAGCTTCGACTGGGAAAAACTCGTCACCACGGTAGACACAGAAGTGCGACGACTCAGCAAACTGCACATCAGCTTCCTCGAAAAAGCCGGAGTCGAATTAATTTCTGGATACGCCAAATTTATCGACTCTCACACTGTCGAAGTTGGTGACCAAAAATACACCGCAGCCAAAATCTTAATTGCTGTCGGCGGAGAAGCCCAAAGAGTTGACATTCCCGGTATCGAACACGCGATTACTTCCCGCGAAATCTTCTTGCTAAAAGAGCAGCCAAAACGGCTGGCAATTTGGGGCGGCGGCTACATCGGCGTTGAATTTGCTTGCATTATGAACGGGTTGGGAAGTCAAGTAAATCAAATCATCCGCCGCGATTTAATTTTGAACGACTTCGATGCAGAAATTCGCACCAACGTGCAAGAAGGAATGGTGAAACACGGCATCAATTTTGTAACAGGAAGTTCGATCGAATCCATTGAAAAAACTCCTGAAGGTTTGCAGGTCAAATTGAGTGGAAAATCCTCAGAAATTTTGACAGTAGACGCGCTGTTGTGCGCTACCGGGCGTCAGCCTAATTTGGAAAAACTGGCTTTGGAAAATGCGGGAGTTGAAACAGACAAAGGTGCGATCGCAGTTACCAAAGACAGCCGCACCAGTCAGCCGCACATTTTTGCTGTGGGAGATTGCACTAACCGGATTAATTTGACTCCAATTGCGATCGCCGAAGGCCGCGCTTTTGCAGATACTGAATTTGGCAACAATCCGAGAGCAATCAGCTATGAAAATGTAGCGTCAGCGGTATTTTCGCAGCCGGAAGCTGCTACAGTCGGCTTAAACGAAGAGCAGGCTAGAGCTAAATTTCCCGACTCAATCAAGTGTTATACAGCCAAGTTTCGGCCGATGTTTCACGCTTTGACAGGTGCAGATGAGAAGACTTTTGTCAAGTTAGTTGTTGAGACTAATACCGATCGAGTTTTGGGCGTGCACATGGTGGGGAAAGATGCGGGCGAGATTATTCAAGGAATGGCGATCGCTGTTAATATGGGAGCTACGAAGAAAGACTTCGATGTGACTATTGGCATTCACCCATCGACTGCTGAAGAGTTTGTGACTCTGCGATAAATAGGCAGGGCTGTTTCATTCTCTTGTAGGGGCCGCCCCCCGTGGCTGCCCCAATCTTTG
>JAUBOH010000072.1:12387-22215 GCA_036700145.1 Microcoleus occultus BM001215366 | reverse complement strand
CCTTATTAAGGGGGGTTAGGGGGGATCTCCGGGTTTGAAAACACCCTAGGGTCGATCGCACTTATACCCCCGCTGTCTCCACAGCAACAGGAACTTCAGTCAATTCAACGGAATAGTTTTCAATCACTGGATTGGCCAAAAGTTGGTCGCAAATGCGATCGAGTTGTTCGCGGGCCTCCGATTCCCCCGCAGCAGTCAGCGTCACTTCCACGTACTTCCCGATTCGCACGCGCTCAACATTGTCGTATCCCATGTGTTGCAAACCGGACTGTACGGCAGTGCCCGCTGGGTCTAAAACCGAAGGGCGGAGGGTGACATAGATTTGGGCAAAATATTTTTGAGTCACAGCAATGTGTAGGTGATGCGAAAGTTAGGGCTATTTTATCCTACAACCCGATCGCCCTTTCCTTACCCTAATTGAGCTAGCCTAGAAATAGGGATAGATTTGACTCCACCAGATTACACAAAAAAATTATGAGAACTAACCGCACCCGCAGTCAGGAGCGTATTTTAGACTTGCTCAAGCATTTGAATCGATCGCTCTCAGCGCAAGATATCTACTTAGAACTGCGTAACAGCGACCAAAGCATGGGCTTAGCAACCGTTTATCGTTCCCTCGACAGCTTGAAACGAGAAGGGTTGGTTCACGTCAGAACCCTTGCTAGCGGCGAATCTCTCTACGGTGCGGCCCACCAAGACCAACATCATTTAACTTGTCTCGAATGCGGCGCGTCAATTACCATTGACGAATGCCCGGTTCACCACTTAGAAAGCGAATTGCAGCAATCTCATTCTTTTAAGATTTACTATCACACTCTGGAATTTTTCGGATTGTGCGAGCGATGTACTCTCGCTCAACAATCTTAGGGAAGGAAGAAGAGAAATGGAAGTCTGAAGAAGGAAGAAATAGAACTGATAAGCTCAGGCGCATTTAAATTTTACAGTCAAGTTCGATCGAATTCTTGTGGGGAGTAGGGTTGGGATCTTGTAGCCCGCCCAAAAATATAATTTAAATGCCCAACAACTTAAATCACCCCGTCAGTTTTTCGATTGAGAGACAACAGCAAACAGTCAACTGTCAACCATCATGAGGAGTGGAACCGGAATTGATCTGATATCTGAATGCTCGCATCCGGCTCGATCGAGCTTGCACTCCTGACGCTGCACTCAGAAAACTATGATTCCGATGCAAGGGGAAACGAGCAGTCGCCAGAAATAGCCCTGCAAAACAGAGCAAAGCCCCAGCTAGCAGCCAAAAAAGCACCGGAATCCCGATCTTCAAAACGATTAGTGATACTATTTAGATCCTAGATTAGAAATTTGAGATTTAATAATTGCCAACAACTGACTCTGTAAGGGTTTGCCACTTGCGGGCCCTCTAAGCGATTTTTCGCGCCGCGATACCAGGTTCATGCTTCGAGCTTACTCAAAGTCAGAGCTTCAGTAACTTAAATTACAATTCTCGCCGGTACAGACTGGCATAAACTAAAATTTCTAGGAGCCTAAAGGCAGTTAAGAAATTGATAGCAGCTAAAATCAGTTTATGCTTAAGCTCGTGAATTTGGGCTTGCGAATCAAATAACTTCAGAATGTTTTTACACAAACTATTTCGATATGATCAACAGTTTCTCCCAGCCCATTTATTGCCCGAACCTTAGCTGTCCCGAACCCCGCAATACCTTTGGGCGACAGCACTGTGCAGCTTGCGAAACCGATTTAATTTATCGATACTTGCGGGCGGTGGGCCCATCCGCCGAGGAAGTGCCCGCAGGTAAGGTCATCGCCGATCGATATTTTGTCATTGCACCCCAAATCTGGCTTGACAGCCGTCCATCTATCCCTCCAAGCGTCCCCGAACAACTGCCGGATAGCATTATGCCTTACCTGCATTTGTATCCCCAACGGCTGCATACGCCGGAAGTATACGGTTTTTGTTCCCTGCCGGAAGCAGCGGAAACGACAGAGGTGCTGTTGTTGGAAAATGTGCCGATCAATAATTTCGGTAGCCTGTATCCTTCTATTTTGCAAGCTTGGTCTGGGACAACGGCCGCGCGCCAAGTTTATTGGCTGTGGCAAATGCTCGAACTGTGGACGCGGCTGTCAGAACAAGGAGTCGCTTCGAGTTTGCTGGTACCGGAAAATTTGCGGGTGGAAGGTTGGCGGGTACGCCTGCTGGAACTGCACCCAGGCAATTTTGTACCGACGCTGCGCGATTTGGGAGATGTGTGGTCGGGTTTGGTGGAATCGGCCGGGCCTCCTGTGCAGTCGAAACTTGGAGAGATTTGTCAGTTTATGCGTCGCAGCAGCATGAATTTCGATGCCCTCGCCCTGGAACTCAACGATTTACTGTTAGAACAAGCCGCTAAATTGCCCCTGCATTTAGAAGTAGTCGGCATCACCGATACCGGCCCGCAACGCTCCCAAAATGAAGACAGTTGCTATCCGATTGCTGCTGATTTACAGTTTAGCAAAACTTCAGGGGGCGACAAACTAATTCCTTACTTGACAATGGTTTGCGACGGGGTTGGAGGCCACGAAGGAGGAGAAGTTGCCAGTCAATTAGCCGTGCAGTCCCTGAAAGCTTTAATCCAAAATTTGCTCGCAGAAATCGCTGAACAACAAGAGTTGATGACGCCAGCAATGGTAATCAAGCAACTCGAAGAAATAGTCAGAGTGGTGAATAATGTGATTTCCGCTCAAAATAACGAGCAGGGAAAAGAGCTGCGGGAACGGATGGGGACGACTTTGGTGATGGCTCTCCAGTTGCCTCAAAAAGTCAAAGTTTCTGAGGATTTGCCGCCGAATAATAGCCACGAACTTTATTTAGTTAATGTTGGAGACAGCCGCGCTTATTGGATTGGCAAAGATTACTGTCAGCGGCTGACTGTGGATGACGATGTAGCGTCTAGGGAAGTGCAGTTAGGACACAGTTTATACTGGGAGACTCAATTGCGATCGGATGCAGGAGCCCTGACTCAAGCTTTGGGTACGCGGGACGGCGATTTCCTGCGCCCAATAATTCAGCGATTTATTGTCGAAGAGGAAGGTTTGCTGCTGCTGTGTTCCGACGGTTTGAGCGACAACGACTGGGTAGAACACTCTTGGGAAAATTACGGCCCTCCAGTTTTAGAAGGCAGAATGTCTTTGGAAGCCGCAGTGCAGTCTTGGATTCGTCTCGCCAACGAAAAAAACGGTTACGATAACACCTCCGTGGTGGCTACTCACTGTCGGATGTCGCCGGAGAGATTGGTATTGTTTGATTCGGGGGCTGCTTCAGCGTCGGTGTCAGCGCCGATGTCATCCGCGTCGGTGTCGCTGCCGATGTCCCTCCCGCAGTCTCTCCAAAAGTCCGGGAGGATGCCAGAATCTCAGCTTTCAGAATCGTCTAAACAGTTGCTGTACCCCGAAACTCCCCCAGCCCCAGAACCTGTTGGCAAACCGAAGTCCAAGGTTTTGCTGCCTTTGCTGGGGCTGTTGGCGCTGATGTTAGGCGGCGGCGGTTTAGGTTTGTGGGTGCGAAGCCTCCAAAGCCCCCCGCCCGTGCCCGAACAACTTCCCCCACCGCCGGAAACTACCGCCCCGACTCCTGCGGAAATTCCCTCGCCCGGTGCCGAGAGTCCCTCGCCGTCGCCAGAATCAACTCCTTCGGAGATTCCCTCGCCGTCGCCAGAATCAACTCCTGCGGAAATTCCCTCGCCCCCAGCAGAAACTCCCTCGCCATCGCCTCCGTAAATGAGATTGAATTAAGCAGAACGTTTCAAAAAATGCAGATACTTTCCGGCGGCACGGCGACTCGAACGCTGTCGCCTGCTTTGTGCCGCTGTAAGTCATCTCTGTGCAAGTTTTGTCGGCGAAGGGCGATCGAGCTTTTAGCAGTCAAGCGCACCGTATAGCGCGTATCAGTACCAATATAAATAGCCTCTTCTACTGTTCCCGCCCAGCTATTTTCAACATCACAATCAACCGGATAAATAGCAGCTTTTTCGGGTCGCAACACCAGGGTAACAACTTTCCCAGCGGGCAAATCTTCTGCTGTCGCAACTAACACGGGCAACTGCTGGTCAACCAACACGATTATTTGACCGTGTTGCTTTTCTACTACTCGCCCGGTCAAGAAATTACTCTCGCCAATAAAATCAGCAACAAACCGCGTTTTAGGATATTCATAAATATCAACAGGTGTCCCGACTTGTTGCAGTTTTCCTCCCTCCATCACTGCAATTCTGTCCGACATAGTTAGCGCTTCTTCTTGGTCGTGAGTTACATAAATAAAGGTAATTCCCAATTTTCGCTGCATTTTTTTTAATTCTAATTGCATCTCTTTTCGCAATTTTAAATCCAGCGCTCCTAAAGGTTCATCCAACAGCAAAACAGACGGTTGTTTGACTAATGCTCTTGCTAACGCTACTCGCTGCTGCTGTCCCCCTGACAGTTGGCGGGGATACCGTTTTTCTACATCCGTTAACTGTACTAATGCTAAAGCTTCCGCAACGCGATCGCGAATTGTTTTTTGAGGCAAATTCTCCATTTCCAACCCAAAAGCGACATTTTGTGCTACTGTCATGTGCGGAAATAAAGCATAATTTTGAAATACCGTATTCACTGGGCGGTGAAATGGCGGGCGATTTTGCATGGCTTGGCCGTGAATGTAAATTTCGCCCGCTGTCGGAGTTTCAAAACCTGCGATCGTTCGCAAAGTTGTAGTTTTGCCGCAGCCAGAAGGGCCGAGTAAAGAAAAGAATTCGCGATCGTAAATTTGCAGATTGATGTTGTCTACAGCTAAGAAATCTTGACTGCGGGCACTTTTAAATACTTTGGAAACTTCTAGGACTTCTACGGCGTGCATTGTGTTAGTATGTATGAGTTTGAGTAATAAAAATCTGAGTTCGAGTCCGGTTAAACTGATATCTTGCACCATTCTCAATTACTTGTTTAGGAACGGGCAAGATGCCCGTTCCACAAAACTTAATTTTATTGTGGAACGGGCATCTTGCCCGTTCTTGACGATGGTGCAACTCCAAAACAAGCTAAAAATTTAAGTAAACCCGCCCCGGCCGCGATCGGTTTTCTATCTACTTTCCCGCCCCGGCTTTAACTTCCGTCCAAGCGCGATCGTACAATGCGGTTGCTTTCCCAACATCCTGCAAAAATTTCATTTTAGCAAAAACCTCAGCCGGCGGGTAAATTTGAGGATTTTTCAAATCTTTCGGGTCGATTAAACCTTTGTCTATTGCTGCTTTGTTGGGCGAGCCATAGTGGGTGAAATTGGAAATTTTAGCACCTACTTCTGGCTGCAAAAGGAAGTTAATAAATTTCTGGGCTAACTCTTTGTGGGGTGCACCTTTGGGAATTGCCATATTATCAGAAAAGATAATTGTTCCTTCTTTGGGAATAGCGTAGCGGAGATTAGGATTATCTTTCATCACCTGAAAAATATCACCGCTCCATTCCATTGTCAAATTTACTTCTCCTTGCTCCAGCAGAGTTTGACCAGTGTCGGGGACGAAAGCTGCAATGATATTTTTACTTTTAATCAGCAAATCCCGAGCTTTATTAATCTCTTCGGGATTAGCTGTATTCGGGTCGAATCCTAAATACATCAAAACCCCGGCTAAAGTGTATCTGGCATCATCTTGCCATGCTATTTTTCCCGTATATTTAGAATCGAACATCGCCGCCCAACTGTTGATATCGCCCTTGGTTGCTTTCAAGTTGTAGCCAATTCCCATTGTTCCCCACTGATAAGGCAACGAATATTTGTTGCCGGGGTCAAATGTTTGGTTGATAAATCTCGAATCCAGATTTGTTTGGTTCGGAATTTTTGGCAAATCTAACGGCTCAATTATATTATCTGCTGCCATGATTTTCACCATGTAATCAGCGGGAAATATTACATCGTAACCTGGATTTCCCTGTTTTAGTTTGGCATAGAGTGCGTCGCTGTTCTCGAAAGTGTCGTATTGAATTTTAACATTGTTCTCTTTCTCGAATTGAGCTATAACTTCTGGGGCAATATAAGTTGAATAGTTATAAATGCTGAGGACTTGCGGCTGGTTTCCACCTGTGGGGCGGCAGCCGAAAACCACCGTTGCACTCATCACAAACAAAAGTAGGAAAGTTAGCAGGCGTTTCATAGGTTTTGTTAGCTACATAAAACAATAATTATGACACAAGAAGCAATTTAGTCAACTTTTATGAACTCTGAGCGATGATACAACCAGCAACAAGGAAGCCAACAACATCAAAGTTGAAATCGCATTGATCGCTGGCGTCACTGCAAATTTTATCATGCCGTAAACAAATAGCGGCAGCGTCATGGAACCGACACCGGTGGTGAAGAATGTCACGACAAAATCATCTAGAGACAAAGTGAAAGCCAGCAGTGCAGCGCTAAAAATACCGGGCCAAATCAGAGGGAAAGTAATCCGCCAAAAAGTCCGCCATTCGTTAGCGCCCAAGTCAAAAGCTGCTTGTTCTAATATCGGATCGAGTTCCGCCAAACGCGCCCTGACAGTAATAGTCACAAAGGAAATATTAAACGCAACGTGACCGATAATTACTGTTGGTAAGCCGAGATTGAGGCGAATTCCCGTGAGATTTTCGACGATCCGAAATACTAGGGTAAAGAAAACTAGCAGCGAAATGCCGATCGTAATTTCGGGCATAATAATCGGCAAAAACAGTAAAGCTTCTAGTGCTTTGCGTCCCGGAAAATGAAAGCGTTCCAGTGCTAGCGCCAGCATTGTACCAAAAATTGTCGCTAACACAGTCGAAATAGCTGCAATTAGCAAGCTGTTGTTGAGTGCTGGCAAAATTCCGGCGCTGGTGCTCGTAGCAATCGTCGCGCCTGCACTGCTAAACAAGCTGCGATACCAATCGAAGGTAAAACCGCGCCAAACTGCGTTAAATCTGGAAGCATTAAAGGAGTAAATAATTAAGATCAGAATTGGCAAATAAAGAAAGGCAAATGCTAGTGCAGCTTGTACCCAAAGCCACTTTTTGCCGATCGCCCGCACGAGCAAATCTAGTTTTGTGTTAGTCATTAGTCATTAGTCATTAGTCATTAGTCTGTTAGCTTGTAGGGGCGGATTTTACAAAAAATCTGCGCCTAAAACTCATAATCTCATAAACCCGCACCTACCAAACTGTAAATCTCAATCTACCTCTTTAAGTTTCATCAGACACGCGGAAGTAGATTAGAACCGGAATCAATATAATTACCGTCAACAGCATAGAAAGCGCCGAACCAAAAGGCCAATCGCGGGCTTTCATAAACTGATTTTGAATCAAATTTCCCACCATAACTGTTTTAGAACCACCCAATATATCCGGTGTAACAAAAGCGCCGACTGCGGGAACAAAAACCAGAATAGAACCTGCAACAATGCCGCGAGTTGTTAACGGTAAAAACACGCGCCAAAAAGTGCGGATGTCATTTGCTCCTAAATCTTGAGCGGCTTCTACCAATGAAAAATTGAATCGTTCTATGCTAGAATATAAAGGCAAAACCATAAAAGGTAAATAGCCGTAAATCAGACCGATCGCCACAGCGAAAGGCGTAAAAAGCAAGTTTAACGGTTCGGTAATAATTTGCAGGCTTTGCAGGGCTGTGTTAACTACTCCTTCGCTACGCAGCAAAATGATCCAGGCGTATGTTCTCACCAAAAAATTAGTCCAAAATGGAATAATTACCAGCAACAGCAAGGCATTTCGCCAGCGAGGAGAACGGGTGGCGATGAAAAATGCTAGGGGATAGCCCACAAACAAGCAAGCCGCCGTTGTCAAAAAAGCCAAAAAGAGCGATCGACCAATTACCCCTAAGAAAAGTCCGCTGAACAAACGCTGGTAATTGCTGAGAGTAAATATCCAAGTAACGCCACCGTAAGTACCGCGTTCTAAGAAACTGTACAAAAGTACAATTAGCACGGGCAAAATGAAGAAAATTATCAGCCATGCGGTGGCCGGAAATAATAGCAGCAACAGATTATACAATTTTCGATTTTCGATTTTCGATTTTCGATTGGGAACGATCGATTTCATAAAGGTTTCTAGCCACCAATGCGTATAGGACTAATTATTCAACACATTTTATCTCAAATTCGGCTTAAATACTCCCTTATTTTTTTAGTCGGCTGGGAGTGGACTTCGTTTGTATAGTTGCGGTTTCAACGACCGAATTTTATTTTTTCCCTTCCGGTGATGGTAACTGACGGTCTAAGTCTATATTCAAGTTTTCGCGGCGGAATTGGAAGCGAAAAACAACTTTGCGATCCGCAGCTTCATTTTGAGTTTGATTCGCATCTAATTCCCCCCGTCCAGATACTAATACTTTCTGCTGCAATTCGGCTTTTTTAGGAAAATTAACCTCATTGGAAAACATATAATTAGAAACAGCTAAAGCCCGACGCAAACTCAGTTCCATATTCTTTTGTTCGGAACCTGCGGAACTGGTATGTCCTTCGATGACAACGCGGGTAATTTGTTTTTCAAACTGTTGGTTAGCAAAAAGCACTTGGCTATAAAGGGGAATGAAGGCTTGCAAAAACTTTTTTCCTTCGGGTTTGAGGATGGAACTGTTATCGTCAAACAAAATGCGATCGCGAATGCTGACATCTCCCGTCCCTGGATCAACGGTAAAAATATCTTTGTCTCCAACTTTCCCCTCTAAAGCATTGACAATAATCTGTGGCAGTCCTTGAAATGCCTTTTGATATTGCTGCAATTCCTGCCGCAGTTTTTCCACTTGAATAATTTTTTCATCCAGCAGTTTAACCTTTTCGGTGAGTTGAATTTGCACGGTGATGAACAAAAGGGCGAACAACATCAGCAAGCCGGACATTAAATCGCCGATCGACAGTAGAACGCTAGAGTCTTCCTCTTCTTCCATTTCCTGTGTATTGTCTAAATCGGATAAATTTTTCATTGCTGTACTGTGGATAATTTATTAATTATTTTGTAGTAAAGAATGCCATTTTTCAAAACAAAAAAAACTTGCATTTTTTACGAAGAAAGTCTGTAGTGAGGACTTTAGTCCTAAATATACTTCTAAATATTATCCCAATGACGGCCATACTCTCTAACTGGATATTGATTCCACAAATGATGCAGCCATTCCCGTCCATAATATTTTAAATACCAGTGAACGCTAGTTTGATCGTAATCATAAGGAGACTGTACCCATAGGTGTTTGACCGGATTGTAGTGAATATAATTTAGCGTTGTATAGTAGTGCCGTTCCGAACGAATAGCTCTATCAGTGTAACTATACCAAATTGTTCGACCACCTGTAGCTCCATCTTCAAGATTCCATTGGCGAGATGTTCCCCCATGAACTGAATGAAATAATTGACTTAAATCATTAAAGTTCGTAACCTGCACCAAAAGATGATAGTGATTGGGCAATACAACCCATGCCAGTATTCCCATACCTTTAGTTACGAATGCTTCAAATATTCTGTCTAGAAGTTCCTGGCGGCGAGCTTGATCTGCCATATAATACTTATGTTCGTAACAAGTACCTGTCAGCAAGTAAAAAGTGCGATCGCGTATTAGATGTGGTGGCCTGTGAAGTGGGTAGCCATTGGCTAAGCGTTGTCGAACTACTTCAGCACGTTGTTCTGGTGTCAGCGTCCGGTACTCGTACATAATATTTTGATTGTAAATTTCGTAGTAAGGACTTCAGCCCTCACTATAAATATAACTCTTTCAGGTTCGTAGTGAGGACTTCAGTCCTTCTTCTGAGGACTAAAGTCCCCACTACAAACCTAACTCTCTCAGGTTCGTAGTGAGGACTTCAGTCCTTCTTCTGAGGACTAAAGTCCCCACTAC
>JAUBOH010000072.1:11844-12287 GCA_036700145.1 Microcoleus occultus BM001215366 | reverse complement strand
AAACCTAACAGGTTCGTAGTGAGGACTTCAGTCCTTTTTCTGAGGACTAAAGTCCCCACTACAAACCCAACTATTTAGCCTGATTTCTTCGTTCCCAGACTATCAGCCGCCGCCACTAAATAATGTGCCACCTGCATCAAACCATCCGAACTTTCTTGTAAGCCACCGCATACTTTTGCCATCGAACTATCCGCTTCTTCAAAAAACCTATGCTGCGATGACGTAGTTTTTTCCAAATACCCGACTAATTGATTGTTGCCCAATTCCAAAGCGCGATCGAACTGATTTGTCATGTTCTGATAGGCACTCTCAACTCGCCGCACTTGTTCTTGTTCCGCTTGTAAAGCTGCATTTAATTGATTCACCAAACTCGTATAGGTAGTTTGCAACCTTTCCCCTTCTGCATTGAACTGATTCGCCATTTTTTCATAAACGCTTTCTAC
>JAUBOH010000072.1:0-11744 GCA_036700145.1 Microcoleus occultus BM001215366 | reverse complement strand
GAAGCTTCATCTCCGACTACTTTGAGCGTATCAGACTGAGTTTGGAAAGCTGTGTGCGTCGCATTTAAAATATTGGTCATTCTGGCTTCAACACCTTCTAGCATTTCTCTTTCTTGTTCCGCTTGAGTGTGCAGGGATGCTTGCAAGTTATCTTGAATTCCTCTAAAGGTGTTGGCGGCTTCTTGGGCGCTTTCTTGAAATGCTGCTCTTTGCGCTTTCATGCCTTCAATGCTCTCCCCAACTCCCGAGCGCACTTCCGTAGCCATTTCCTGCAAAACACCGTGAGTGTCGGTCTGAAACTGTCCTAAAATTTGCTGCAAGTTGTTGGCAAATTCCTGCAACTGCACTAATGTATCTTGCTGAAAAGTTTGAATTGTTAGGATAGATTGTGATAAACTAGAAGAGATTCCGCCCAATTCGTTCTTCAGTTCTCTGACAGCTTCGGATGCTTGTTGAGTTAACTGGGCGGTTTGATCTAATCGCCCAACTACCGGCTCAATTACTTCGGTGCGGAGTCCTAAAAGTAGGTTGTTTAGTATCTCTTCGCCTTGGTCTGCTTTAATCTGTTTGAGTAGGGATAACTCTTGGCGGATGTCTTGAAAAACTGGGGTCATTGCTAAACTGATTTGTTGTCCGATCGCCTGTGAGTTCACATTACTTTGAGCCTCGACAATTTGAGCAAATCCTGTTCTCATTGTCTCTGCCGCAAGTGCGATCGCACTCGCCGCATCACCGCCCGAATTGGCACGGGAAAACAATTGTTCTGGCGTTTGCAGTTGGGCGATTTTATCTAATTTGTTGCGTAAATTGTCTCGCCCAGCAATGCGCGCGCGATCGCCCCAAGCCAACACGATCGTAAATACGCTAGAAGAACCCAAACCCATCAAAGAAGTCGAAAACGCTGTTTTCATCCCCTCAAGCAACGTGCTGATCGAGGGTAGCAATTCTTTCGTATCTTGCAGCGAACCCAAGTTAACATCTTCCAAGCCGGTTTGAATGCCGTAAAATGTACCTAAAACCCCCAGCGCTACCAGGATGCTGGGCACAAACCGCCACTGACTCCGGGGTGCCGATCGCGCTAAAATTGCCGGATACTGAAACAAGACAAACCGCCCGGATTTTACCTGCGCCCTGTAAGCCTCCCCGTCAGCGGTTATTTCGCCCGCCAAGTGCTCGCTAAACCAGTCTACAAGCAGTTTCCAAGTATCTGCCGCTGTTTCCCACTGTCGCAGTTCGATCGCCCCTGACGTACCGCTTTCTAACTTGGAGCTCAAATAAGCGATCGCCTCAGAAGTCGATCGGCTTTTCGCACCGACATACCGCTGATACTGCTTAACAGAAGTGTACTCGCCCCAAACAGCCACGCACAGCAAAATTAGCGCCGCCCAGTGAAAAATGCTGTTTTGCCAAATCACCCCGAAAACAGAAGTCAAATAATTAATCAATTGCATATTGACAACCCGTTCAGTTTGTGTATTTTACTCGAATCTCAATTCAGGAAAAAACTCACCTTAACGTTTAAATATAACAGACCGCGCCGTCAAAAAACGCCAGTCTAATCTTTAGTAAATTTATCTCATATTTCACTTTATTTTATCAATTATGTCATCATTAACAAAGAATCAAGAGGTACGCAATGTCAGCAGAATCGCCAGCCCCAAAAATAGTCATCGTCGGTGCAGGATGGGCCGGCTTAGGTGCTACCTATCACCTAGCCCAGCAAGGTTATGACGTAACTTTGTTAGAAGCAGGCCCTTATCCCGGAGGCTTAGTCGCGGGGTGGAAAACCAGCGGCGGGCGTTCCGTAGAAGCAGGCATTCACGGCTTCTGGTATCCCTACAAAAACATCTTTTCCTTAGTCAAACAATTAGGACTAGATCCTTTCACGCCTTGGACTCGTTCTAGTCAGTATTCCCCCGCCGGATTGGAAGTCGAATCGCCAATTTTTCAGGACGAACCGCGACTACCCACACCGTTAGGAACCTTTCTTTACACCCGATTTAAAAGGCTGCCATTAGTCGATCGGCTTTCAGCCCTACCCTTGCTCTACGCCGTCCTAGATTTCGATAATTCCGACGAAGCTTGGCGCAGGTACGATCGCGTCACAGCCCGCGAATTGTTCAAACAGTTTGGCGTTTCTGCAAGACTGTACCGCGATGCTTTTGAGCCGATGTTATTAGTAGGTTTATTTGCACCAGGAGAACAGTGTTCTGCCGCCGCCGCTTTGGGAATGCTTTATTATTTTATCTTAGCACACCAACCAGATTTTGATGTAGTTTGGTGTCGAGGAACTGTCGGAGAAAAAATCTTTCGCCCGTGGGTAGATATCCTCGAAAAAATTGGTGCAAAAGTATTGACAAAGCGGCGAGTTACTGATGTAATAGTTGACAGCAACAACCGAGCGACGGGCGTTGTCTGCGGCGAAGAAACCTTCGATGCAGATGCTGTTATTTTTGCAGTTGGTGTCACGGGAATGCAAAAGATTAT
The DNA here is from genome assembly GCA_036700145.1 of Microcoleus occultus BM001215366. Taxonomy (GTDB): domain Bacteria; phylum Cyanobacteriota; class Cyanobacteriia; order Cyanobacteriales; family Microcoleaceae; genus Microcoleus. The sequence continues at coordinate 9,257 of JAUBOH010000072.1, read as the reverse complement.
CAGCAGCAGCCCAGCTTTGCAAAGCCGCCAAGAGTTTCGGGATGTGATGAATTTGGGTGCAGTTGACGTGTTAGCTGTTCGCCTGTGGTTTGACAAAAAAATTGATATCCCGCTGCCTTCTAACGCCTGTTTTGGATTTAGTTCGACTACGGGCTGGACGTTTTTTGATTTGAATGCTTTGCATGACGAATTCCGATCCGAACCGGGAACAGTTGTCGAAGCTGATTTTTATCACGCCAATCAATTAATTCCCCTGAAAGATGAGGAAATTGTTTCCCTAGTTCAGCGGGATTTGGCAACTTGCATTCCCGCTTTTCGGGAGGCGAAGGTGATTGACAGCAGCGCGATTCGGCTGTCGCGGGCGGTGACGCATTTTGCACCGGGCAGCTATCAGTATTTGTTGCCTGCGGTAACAAGTTATGATAATGTATTTATGAGCGGCGATTGGGTTGTTACCCGTCACGGTTCTTGGTCGCAGGAAAAGGCTTATGTTACTGGTTTGGAAGCTGCAAACTTGGTAATTTCGCGTTTAGGAATCGGAAAGGAAGCAGCAATTATTCCCGTGGAAGCTGATGAACCGCACATTCAAATCGGGAGACAGATTAATCAGTTTGCTCGCAGTTTGGCTAAAGCTTTCCTTCCCGATTTTTGGCTCCCATAATTTTGGATCGTTGGTCATTGGTCATTGGTCATTGGTCATTAGTTAATAGTTAAGCTGTTGTGCATTTAAACTGTAAAATCAAGTTTGATAAAGTTCTTGTGGGGTGGGGTCTCGTAGCCCGCACAAAAAATACAATTTAGATGCCCACCAGCTTAGCGGTAAAGTGCGCCCTACTAATGCTTTCTGTAATAAAATGTCATTGCTTGCCTACATATGGGCTAATGACTACTGACTAACAACTAATGACTAATGACTGATGACTAATGACTATCGCCAATAAGGCCGGCCCTTCCAAAAAACTCCCACCGTAACTCCGATTAGTGCAGCTTCCGATAAACTTGCTAAAAAAGGAGGTAGGGGCAGGAATGACTTTAACACCAAACCTAAAAGTACGCACAAAACTAACACCCACAAATTAGTCCGGTTGAGCAAAAATTGCTGCTGCCAATACTCTAAAAAGTACACTGCTAAAGCTCCCATTCCCACTGCTGTGGCGAAAGGTATCAATATCCCGAGGGAGGAGCCGTAGAGAAGCGTCAGGATGTTGCGGAATGGCCGCGACTGCATGAAACCCCAGGCTAAAAATAGCTCTAGTCCAATCACGATTGAGTTGACGAGGGCGGCAATTTGCAGCATTTCTCGCCAAGGTAAAAGTTTTAAGCGGCGCAGAAAATTACTCACGATCGGCAGATTAGGTAGGTTGCTTTGATTTTATAGCAGTTTTGCCTCCTGCGATCGACATTTGATGCTAGTGTGTAAAGTAAAATGAAGAGAGAGAGGGCAGTCAATGCGAGAAATTAACCCAGAGCATCTGCCTGCTTGTTGTTGGAAAGAAAGAAAGGAAAAGAGTTATGGTGGAGAACACTGTCGATTGTGCTGTAGCTTGCGTCAACGGCTGCGTTTTGGGCGAGAAGTGTCCGAAGCGGGAATACGCAGCGGCAACGTCAGATTTTATTGAAAATACTTCTCTCGACAAAATGCTAGAAATAGCAGAGGAAGCGGTGAGAAAGAAACGGAGGGAACCGCCCAAATGGGTAATCCCTGATTTCCCTGAATAAGATTAGTGCTTCTTAAAAAACATCGCCCTTTTGAAAGGGCGATGTTTTTTGTATTCCTAATGGAAGAGTCGAGGGAAATCAATATATTTCCTGGGATAGAAGCTCAAAGCTTAAATACCAATCATAATGCAATTTAATTACAGCCATTGGCAATGAATAATACCAAAACTGGATAATTAGATACCCCATTAATTTCTGAGTCTGCGTCGGCAGACTTCCTTTGACTTGCAGAGCGGTTTCAACCGCCGAATGATCTATAGCCAATAGCCAAATTCCGAAGTATTTAATTGAATTGAGTAAAAAAAACTCAGGAGCAAGTATTGTGGCACAACCAAAGAAATCATCTAAAAAAACAAGAGAAGAACGCGATAATTCCGGCGATTTGCCTCAAGAAATTACCGAATCTTACGGCACCGGCGTTATCACTGAACCGGGATTGAGCGAAGACGGAATCACAACTCTCGACGACAGCAGTTCGGAATATACCTCAAGCAGTTCCCAAATCAGCGACGAGGATGGCGATGTTGCTGCTGCGGAACAAGAAAGCGCCACTGGCGAGGAATTGGTGGGCGGAAGCGCTCCAACTCCCGACCAAGATATGGTTGATGAACTCGGCGCCGCTGCGGGCATAGAAATGCCCGATGGAGCTATTTTGAATACAACAAATATGCTCGATCGCCGAGATGAAAGTCGGTGGGAATTAGACCCTAGTTCTGCGGAAGATTATCAGAATAGACCGGATTTATAGGTTTATTTATTATTCTCTTAGAGAGGGACTTTGCTTGTGTAGTAGCGGTTTCAACCGCCGTCTCCTAGTTTGCCACCGGAGGCCACCATTTCTCGAACTTTCTGTCGAATTGGAAGTTCGATCGCAAATTCAGTACCTTGGCCCGGTATCGAACAGCACCGCAAACTGCCGCCGTGCTTTTCGATGACAATGTGCCAGCTAATTGACAAGCCGATTCCCGTACCTTTGCCGATCGGCTTCGTAGTAAAAAACGGGTCAAAAATGCGATCGCACAAATCCTCGCTCATTCCCCGTCCGCTGTCATGAATTTTAATAATTGCCGTATTAGAGTTGCTGATTTTCGTACAAATCCGAATCTGGTAGGGATTTTCGGCAATTTCCTCGAATTTTTTTTCACTGCTGCATTCTTCGATCGCATCGATCGCATTAGCTAAAATATTCATAAATACTTGATTGATTTCCCCGCCGCAACACTCTACATTTTTCAGATCGGTATCGTACTCTTTAATCACCTCAATCGCGGGACGGTTCGCCTTAAATTTCAGTCGATTTTGCAAAATCATCAGCGTGCTGTCAATACCTTCATGAATATCCACCGGCTCCATTTCCCGCCCTTCCTGCCGCGAAAAATACCGCAGAGACAGAATTATTTCGCGGATGCGATCGCCACCTACCCGCATCGAGTTAAGCATTTTCAGCAAATCTTCTTTAATAAATTCTAGATCCGCCGCTTCTGCTGCTGATGCTATTTCCGGCGCGGGTTCGGGATAGTGCTGCTGGTAAAGATCGAGCACCTTGAGAATATCTTCAGCATAATCGCGAGCGTAGTTGAGATTGCCGCAGATAAAATTCACCGGATTGTTAATTTCGTGAGCGATTCCGGCCACCATTTGCCCCAAAGCCGACATTTTTTCGCTTTGAATTAACAGCGATTGAGCGTGCTGGAGCTCGCGCAGGGACTTCTGCAAATTCTCCTGTATTTCTTGCCTCTGGTGAACCTCTTCCTGTAGCCGATCGTTGGCTTGAGAAAGTTCCAAAGTGCGCGAATCTACGCGTTTTTCCAACTCAGAAGCCAGTTGTTCCAGGTTAATTTGAGCTTGTTGGCGATCGGCAATTTCCTGCTGCATCTGAACATTTTGATCCAGCAGTTTTTGATTCAATTTACGGATACTAAGATGCGCTTTAGCACGAGCTAATACTTCTTCATTTTGAATCGGCTTAGTAACATAATCAACCGCTCCCAAACTAAATCCTCTTACCTTATCTTCCGTCTCATCCAGCGCCGTCATAAAAATCACCGGGATGTCTTTTGTCAAATTAGAAGCCTTCAAACGTCGGCAAGTTTCAAACCCGTCAATTCCCGGCATCAGCACGTCCAGCAAAATCAAATCCGGCGGGGAATACTCAGCTTTTGTAATAGCGCTTTCCCCCGTCCGCGCCACCAACACTTTAAACCCAGATTCCGTCAAAAAATCAAATAGCACTGCCAAATTATTCGGATTGTCATCCACGATCAAGATAACGCTCTGTTCCAAAGGTAAAATGTTCATACTTTCACATATCCCTATATTGTTCTACGAATTCTAAAATCTTGGCTTCGTCAAAATTTTTAACTAATTGATTCAGATGGCGGGCGAAAGAGACATATTTAACATCAAGTTTTGTCAATTTTTCGGCTTGTTTTTGAATTTCTCCTAAGTCACCCCTCATTGCTAATTCAAAAAGTACAGCTATTTCATCAGCGGGAGGAGCAATTATTTCTCCTTCCTGAATTTGAGATTGTTGGCGGCTAACTTCAGATTCAGCGTTTTCCTCCTGCAAATCCTGGTAAATCCATTCTAAGCCCAAATGAACTTGCAAGCAATTTAAAAGTTCCTCCACCCGGATCGGTTTGGGAATAAAAGCATTGCATCCTGCTGCTAAAATTCCCTGCTTTTCCACTTCCATAATGCTAGCAGAAGTGCCAATTGCCACCACATTTTGCAATTCGGGCAACTTGCGAATTTGCCGCATCGCTTCAAACCCGTCCATCACCGGCATCACCAAATCAATCAAGATACAATCCGGTTGACATTCCAGGGCTTTATTCAAACAATCTTGACCGTCAACCGCCTCAATTATTTCAAAACCCAACGGTTGCAGGAGGTGAATTAAAACCGATCGATTTTCCCGCCGATCGTCTGCCACCAAAACTTTTTTATTAGTACCATTGAAACCTTTGATAAATTTTCCCGAACACTTTTTATTTTTTTCGGGGCTGTCAACTGCTAGCAAATCCAACTCAAACCAGAAAATGCTACCTCTGCCTAAAGTGCTTTCTACTTTTAATTCAGCGCCCATAATCTCCACTAATTGACGGCTGATTGCCAATCCCAAGCCAGTGCCTTCAGTATGGCGGCGAGTATTGCCCACTTGTTCAAAAGGTGAAAATATCTTTGGCAATTCATCAGCAGCAATCCCAATTCCCGTATCTTCAACTTGAAACCGAATCCTCACGTTCGTAGTAAGGACTTCAGTCCTCTCCTCTCTTAAAACCTTAAATGTTACCCCACCCCTTTCAGTAAACTTAACAGCATTGCCAATTAAATTAATCAAAATTTGCCGCAGTTTCTTTTCATCAGCCGAGATTGCATTGGGAAGAGAGGAAAGATATTCGCAATTAAAAGCTATGTTTTTTTGAGCGGCTCGGATGCGACAAATGGCAGTTATGCCTAGAATAAAATCGGGCAAATTAAACTCTGTAGGCACGAGATCCATTCTCCTCGCCTCGATTTTAGAAAGGTCTAAAATATCTTCGATTAAAGCGAGCAAGTGTTCGCCGCAGCGGTGAATAACGCCAATTCCATCCTGTAGCTGCGGGGATAAATGTTGGTCGCGCTTAAAGATTTGAGCGTAACCTAAAATGCCGTTGAGGGGGGTTCGCAATTCGTGGCTCATGTTAGCTAAAAATTCGCTTTTGGCGCGGCTGGCATCTCGGGCGGCGGCTTCTGCTTTTTGGCGTTCTTGAATTTCGGCGGAAAGCAGCGCATTTTTTTCGCGCAATTCTTGGGTGCGCTGTTTGACTTTTGTTTCGAGAGTTAAGTTGGATTCTGCTAGTTGTTGGTTGGCTGTTTCTAAGTTAGCGTAAAGGCGGGCATTTTCCAGGGCGATCGCAGCTTGGGAAGAAAGCAGTTTCAATACTTCCAAGCGATCGCCTGTAAAAGCACCGGTTGTTAAGTTATTTTCCAAATACAGGATCGCCGTTAATTTGCCTTGATAGACGATCGGCGCACACAACACCGATTTTGGCTGGCGCTCGGCGATGTAGGGGTCTGTGTTGAAAATAGCCTCGCTGCGGGCGTCATTTAGCACGATATCTTCCTGAGTGCGATCGACAAAATTGATTAGCGATCGCGGATACGCATAGTCCAAGCCCGCACCTGAGAGCACCCGCACTGCGCCGTCAACTTCTCCCGCTGCTTCTACGACAAATTCACCGTATTTTGACGCGATCAAACACCCAGTTTCCGCCCCCGCATTTTCCAGCAAAATTCCCATCAATTTTTCCAGTAAAGAATCGAGAACAATTTCGCCGGAAATAGCAAGAGATGCTTTCATAACTGTAGCGAAATCCAAAGATTTTAGAGTGCCAGTTGTAGCCGTAGAAGAAACCACAGTCACAGTCGGGCGATCGCTACTTGTTAAAGTTTCACTTTCCGGCACCCGCACAATTAACTGCGGATACCGTTCCTCCAAATCTGCAACTTTAGCATTCGCGCCCCAGCGGATGTAGCCGTAATAAGCATCAGTCATGTAGGTTTTCGCAACTTTCTGCCGCCCCGTGGAGAGATAAAACTCGGCTGCTAATTCATTGGCTAAAGCTTCTTCCTGAATGTATCCCTGTTCGCGGGAATGTTGGATTGCGCGATCGTAAAAATCCATCGCCCGCTCTTTTTCCCCCAACACCCGCGCCTTTTCGGCTTCCACCAACTCGTATTTGTGCAGGTAATTCATCGGTGCGTGAAAAGCCCAATTCTGCATCTTTTCCTGATTTGCTTCCACTTGCTGCAAATATTCTTCCTGAGTATCCGCAGTTGAATATACAGCTAATAAAGCCAGCGAATAGTAAAAATTGTGTACGGCAAGCGACATAACCCCGATGATTGATTTAATGTATTCCAATGCTTGCGAGAAGTTAGCCACAGCCCCCGCACCATCTTTCAACAAATAGAGGAGAATTCCTTTATGTAAATACAAATGAAAAAGCGTCCAACCATTATGGGCAGCTTGCAACTGCGGCAGCAAAGTTACTTCATCAATTGCTTCTCCAATCAGCCGATACTTTTCAGTTGCCAAACCTTGCAAATTTAAATTTAGTTGTCTCGCTACATTTATTTCCATTGCCACGTAAGTATTGCCAATCTTTTCACTTAAATTTACGTATAATAATTGCTTATTCAATAGCAATTCCAGCAGCCCCCCAGTCCAAAATAGGTAGAGGCAATAATTAGCAACGCAATAGCCAACATAGTCTAAAGAGCCAAATTCAAGTCCATTTTGCAGCGCATCTTGCAACGGTGCTAAATTTTCCTTGGCGTGTTCTTTCCAAGGTCTAATAAAAGAGTTAAACATATTGTATACAGGGCAAATTAGCTGCTTGTTATCGAATTTTTCTAACAATCTCACAGCCAATTGCCCTGCGTGATATCCTTTTTCAATCTCTCCAAAGGCGCACAGTAACGTGCCGTACCAAACATAAGATAAAGCAGCGATGTCAGAATAACCGCATTGAATGCAGAGATTAACTTGAGAGAAAACAATTTGAACGCTAATTTCTGGGTTGACAGCTAAAGCAGGAGTAATAATAGATTGCAGTAACTTTATTACCGCTATCAAGTCCGGCTCGGTCATTTTTGGCAAGTTTCCTAAGTCTTCAAATTGGGGTAGTATCATCTCATATGCCGCCAATTCTTGAATCTTTGATAGGGGAAAACCCATCATCTCCAAAGCTTGCAATCCAGTATGGAAAGCTCTGGCCAACTGCATGGTGTTTACATACATTTGGATTTTAATCTCGTATACCTTTACGGCATCTAGCTGAGTAGTAGCTTGCTGCAAGATTAAATCGCCCAGAGTTTCGGCTTGCTGTAAATTGGTATTCAGATATTCGGCTTCCATTGCCTCTGTATGCAGAGCCAGCGTCAAGTCATAATGACTCTGCCAACTTGAATTAACCTCACTTGACTTCGGGGCCGGGCGAGACACAGAATTGAGGAGTTCTATTCCCAGATTAAAATACTTGAGAGCCGCTTCAAAAGCAGCCGCAGCCTTCGCTTTTTGACCCGCTATCAAATTGAGTTCAGCTAACTCAATTTTTTCTTGTTCCGAAGTCAGTAGGGGCAATCCCCCTGTGGTTGCCCCAATCCCGAAATTCAGTTGATTTACCAGAGCAAAAATATTATCTTTCCGTGCTTCCGGTGCAGTATTTTGCAGCAGCAACTGACCGATTTTTAGGTGAGTTTCTTGTTTCTGATATTCGGGTATCAGAGAATAAGCCGCTTGCTGCACTTTGTCGTGCAAAAACTTGTAATCAACCTTCACATCTTGCAGCCCAGCTAGCCCAGTTTCTGCTCCTTCAAAAACCAGCGGAATTTTGTAATCGTTGCTCAGCGGCAAAACCAAGCCTGCCTGAAGCGTATCCCAGAGATTTAATGCTGTTTCCTTCTGAGATTTTTCGCTGACAACTGCCAGCACTTCCAAATTAAACTGGTTGCCAATACAAGCCGCTAATTTTAATGCTGACTGCGCCGCTGCGGGCAATTTTCTAATATTTCGAGCGATTAAGTCTACTACATTGCAGTCAGTAATTCCAATAGCTTGGATGTGTTCGAGATCCCACTGCCACGCACCCGATTGAAAGTCGTAAACTAACAAATTTTCTTGATAAAGAGCTCGCAGCAACTGAGTTAAAAAGAAGGGATTTCCTTGAGTTTTGTTAAAAAGCAGCTCCGCTAAAAGCTCTATTTTTTCTGTGATTTGACCATCCAAAGTATCCGCAATTAATTCTTTGACATGACTTAAATCTAAAGGTTCGAGAATGATGTTGGTGACGATTTGTTGGGTTTCTCCTTGAGTTTTAGCGATGTTTTCAATGGTAACAATCAGCGGATGGGTGGCGCTGACTTCGTTATCTCGATAAGCTCCAATTATCAGCAAGTATTTGCTATCACAGTCTGTTACCAGCAGTTCGATTAATTTCAGCGAGGCCGAATCTGCCCACTGCAAATCGTCGAGAAAAACTACTAGCAGGTGTGACTTGGCGGTAAACACGCCGATGAATTGTTTGAAGACGCGGTTAAATCGGTTTTGTGATTCTGTCGGCCCCAATTGCGGCACTTCCGGCTGTTTCCCGATAATTAATTCGATTTCGGGAATCACGTCTGCAACAATTTGCCCGCTGGCTCCCAAAGCGGCTAGCATTTTTTGTTTCCAAGTCTGGATAGATGCGTCACTTTCTGTTAGTAACTGCCGAATCAATGACTGGAATGCTTGAATCAAAGAAGCGTAAGGAATATTGCGTTTAAACTGGTCGAATTTTCCAGATATAAAATAGCCGCGCTGGCGTACAATGGGTTTCTGCACTTCATTGACGATCGCAGTTTTGCCGATACCCGAATAACCGGAAACCAGGATTAACTCGACCGCCCCAGCCCCCCTTGCTAAGGGGAGTGAAGAAGGCCCAGAAAGCTCCAAAAGCCCCCCCTTAACAAGGGGAAGTCGCTCCAAAAGCCCCCCCTTACCAAGGGGGGGT
>JAUBOH010000071.1:0-22457 GCA_036700145.1 Microcoleus occultus BM001215366 | reverse complement strand
CCGTGTCCCTACAATTGATCGTGGTAGGGACACGGCACTGCCGTTTCCTCCGTTTATATCATTCCGATGAAGAGCCCAATTGATATAATCTGGCGATAGTTACATCGCAAGTACGATCGTGATGGCGTTGGGTTCCGCAAGCTACGATTATTTTGTGGCGCAAGAAACGGCAATGCTGTGTCCATAGTTGCTTTAATTATCCTGAGAATGAAACAACCTTATGTGGATTTAAGAAACCGACAAGTGTTGCATTATTTTTAGGAATATAGATAAGTTTAAAAACATCCGGAATCTGATTGTCGAGGGGTGAATATCCGTATATCAAGCCTGAACACAGGCGCACAATACTTTTTAAATTCCATCCTTGATCGGTAGTGATTATTTCTGATATTTTACTGCCAAAAAAGGGATAATTTTTGACACTAGGCAGACAATATGAAACCTTCCCTTCCTCAAGACGATCCGAACAAAGAACAGCGCAAAGATTACTTAAATCGCCAGCAAAAAGCTTATCAGTTTGACTATAACGCTTTATCACCTTTGGCATTATTGAAAGATGTGCCAGCAGTCGAGAATTTTTCGAGCAAGTATCTGGCAGAACGGATATTAGCAACATCGGAACTTCCAGCAAATATGCTGGCGGCGGATTCTAGAAGTTTTCTCGATCCTCTCGACGAACTCGAAGACTATGAAGATTTCTTTACTTTGCTGCCACTACCTCAAGTTGCCAAAATCTACCAAACCGATCGCTCTTTTGCAGAACAGCGCCTGTCTGGGGCAAATCCGATGGTGCTTCGCCTCTTAGAGGCCAGCGATCCTCGGGCACAAACACTGGCACAACTTTCGAGTTTGCAGCCATCGTTCGATCTGAGCAAAGAGTTGCAGGAAAAAAACATTTACATTGCCGATTACACAGGTACTGACGAACACTATCGCGGGCCTGCGAAAGTGGTAGGAGGAACCTATGAAAAAGGCAGAAAATACTTGCCGAAACCGCGGGCTTTTTTCGCTTGGCGGTGGACGGGAATTCGCGATCGCGGTGAAATGGCACCGATCGCCATTCAACTAGATCCTAAGCCTGGTAGCCATCTGTATACCCCATTCGATCCTCCTGTGGATTGGCTGTTTGCGAAACTCTGCGTACAAGTCGCAGATGGCAATCACCACGAAATGAGCTCGCATTTAGGTCGAACTCATCTGGTGATGGAACCGATCGCGATCGTCACCGCCCGACAGTTGGCGAAAAATCACCCGCTGGGCCTGCTGCTGAAACCGCACTTTCGCTTTATGTTGACCAACAACGATCTGGCGCGTTCTCACTTGATCGCTCCCGGCGGGCCCGTCGATGAATTGTTAGGCGGCACCTTGGCAGAGACAATAGAACTGTCTAGAGAGGCGTGCACTACGTGGAGTTTGGATCAATTTGCCTTACCCGCAGAACTGAAAAATCGGGGAATGGATGACCCAAATCAACTGCCTCACTACCCTTACCGAGATGATGGATTGCTGGTGTGGAATGCGATCGAAACCTTTGTATGTGGCTATCTCAAATTCTTTTACCCGACAAATGAAGCACTCGTTCAAGATGTGGAACTGCAAAGCTGGGCCCAAGAATTAGCGTCTGAAGAAGGGGGTAAAGTCAAAGGAATGCCGCAGCGGATCGACACAGTTGAACAATTAATTGCAATTGTGACAACTATAATTTTTACCTGCGGCCCGCAGCATTCAGCAGTCAATTTTCCCCAGTATGAATATATGGCTTTTGCCGCCAATATGCCCTTGGCAGCCTACCGGGACATTCCTAAAATTACCGCGACCGGAACTCTAGAAGTAATTACCGAAAAAGACATTTTACGGTTGCTTCCTCCGTACAAACGAGCGGCAGATCAACTGCAAATTCTGTTTATTTTGTCAGCTTATCGCTATGACCGTTTGGGTTATTACGATAAATCATTCCGAGAACTCTACCAGATGAGCTTCCATGAAGTTTTTGGGGGAACGCCGATCGAACTGCTAGCCAGACAGTTCCAGCAAAATTTGAATATGGCAGAACAAAAGATTGATGCCAACAATCAAAAACGAGTAATCCCTTACTTTGCTCTCAAGCCTTCTTTGGTACTCAATAGCATCAGTATGTAGGAGTGTATTTTTTGGGCGGGCTCTTATAGCCCAGCCCACAAGAAAATTCATTCTTTGACAGAACAGGCCGTCTGGCCTGTTCTTAACCACGGTGCAAGATGTGAGATCCAATGCGCCTTCTCAGCTTTTGTATTCTTCAACAATCGAACAATTTACAGACATTGTACCAGAGGAATCAGTGAAGGTGACTTCATCTTGATAATGCCGTGGTGTTCGCATCAGCAACTGCCAAGCTTCACCAGCATCTATTAAATTCAGGCGATCGGGATAGTGAACCTTTAACAACTCTTGTACCATCGGATAATAGTCTGAGTTGATGCTGGGGAAAATATGATGCTCTGTGTGGTAAGAAAAATTCAAGTGCAGCAGGTCAAAAATTTTAGGAACCCGCACAGAAGCACTGTTGATCAGCGGGTCATTAACGGCGGTCATCCGACAGCCCATATGATTGGTATAGATGTAAAACATGGCGCCCGCATGACCAATCGCGAGCGGCAAAACGTAGGCGAGAGCAACTTTAATCGGGTTAAATTCTAGATATAATAAGATGCTCAGATGAATTCCGACGATTCCCAGACATTCAAAGGCGATCGCCATTCTATCTTTAGCACTAACCGTAAAAGCAGCCGGCACGTAATCAACAGATTTATCGTTGAATAACAACACTGAGGACACGTTGCGGAAATTATGCACTAACCACGAACCCGCCATCCCGACAATTAACCACAGCGGATTCACTTCTACCGACGGTACAAACAGATTTTGAATCCATTTTCCCCAAGTATCCGGTTGCTGGTACAGATAGTTGCGATCGGGATCTGCTAAGGAATTGGTGTTATTGTGGTGTACGAGGTTGTGCAAATTTTTCCACTGAGTAGGTGGCATCAATAGCATACTCAGGCCTAAAAAGGCGATCGGATAAGTCAGGCGAGACTTTTTCTGAACGCTACCGTGCATCAGGTCGTGGGAGCTAAATAGCAAAACTATGATACTATTGCCCATAATCGCGGCTAAAGGTAAGTAAAGCCATAAAAAATAGACAGGCCAGCGATCGAGATAGCCGGCAATTCCCCATCCCAGCACTAAAATGCCTAGATTGATTAACAGTATTGCTAATTTGTTAGGATCTGGTTCAAAGGCATCTGATGGCAGAAGCGGACGCAATTTTTTAGCATATACCGATTGGTGAATTAGTGTTTCGCGATCGACCGTCTCGTCTAGAGTATTGAGTGTTTTTTCGGATTTCATGTTTTCGATAAGAGTATTTGGATGTCACTCAATAACTTTCTACAGTTAATTATATCTGAGATCTTGCAGCATTTTCTAGAACAGGCCGGAGAGCCCGTTGCACAAAAATTCAATGTTCTTGTGGAACGGGTTCTCCGGCCCGTTCCTAAACACATCGATAATACCCTCGCACTTTTAACTTTTATTTAATCCCAATTACCAATTACTAATTACTAATTACTAATCACCAATTACCAATTACCAATTACATTAAAAAAGTCCGTTCCCCTGAACAATTTCTTTAATTGTAGTCAGCGTATCCAAACCAATTAATCCTCGGCGATAACCTTTTTGGTTGGACATTCCCAAAAATATCGCATCTCCCCGATTTTGATAGCGCCAAAACCGAGGCGAGGCATTAATAAAAGTAGACGCGCTGTTGACATCCAGAGCAAATTGGCGGCTTTCTAAGTAAGATTCAGTGGCGATACAGTCAGCGTGCCCGCTGCTATAGCGGTTGATCCAGCCGATCGCAATTTCTAAACTATCGACAACTTTAAAAGCTATGGTTTTGTTTAAATAAGGTTGAGTCCACTCGTAGGGTTCCGCCAGTTTCAATTCTGGGAAATCTGCGACGAGATCCGCATCGGCGCTAATTTGAAAGCCTTTTTCTTTTAAACTGTTCCAAAGCCTGACTAAGGAAGAAGGCTTTTGGTTGCGATCGATCAACACTTTCTCGATCGCATTCACCGGATCGGGAACGCTTTGATGACTGTCCAAAATCATCCACCTTGCCATCTCCAAACTACCAGTCGGCGACCAATAAAGGTAACAATTGCCCATTGCCGATCGCAACACGGGTGCTGTGCAAAGCCTTACCACCTGCTGCACCAAACTCGGTCTGCCGTAGGGAATAATTAAATTGAGATATTGGTCTTGAGTGACTAAATCCCGGATCGAAGCGCCCCGATCGGGCGGCAATACCTGCAAACATCCTGACGGTAAACCGACATCATCGATCGCCGAATGTAAAGCTTCTCCAATTACAGCATTAGTTTGCCAGCTTTCGCTACCGCCTTTGAGAATCAAACTGTTAGCGCTTTTGAGACACAAACCGGCTGCGATCGCCCCCAACTCGGGAAACGCCTCGTAAATTAGGGCGATCGCCCCCAGTGGTAGGGACTGACAGTATACTTGACAGCGATCGACCTGATAAGAAGCATTGATCACCCTGCCGATCGGATCTGGCATTTCCCCCAATCGCTGAAGAATTTGCACAGTTGTCTTAATTCTTTCTGGCGTCAGCTTCAGCCAATCGACAATCAACTCAGGAATCGCCATGTCGCGACTCGCTTCTAGATCCAGAGTATTTGCTTCTAAAATGTCATTTTGCCGGCGTTTCAGCGCCTGCGCCATCGCCTGCAAACCAGCAGCGCGATCCGTACTCTTTGTCGCCGCCAACTCCAAAGAAGCAAGATTTGCGCGGCGGGCGACATTTGCCCCATCTGATGAATGGCTAAAATCCTCTATTATCATCTAACTAACGCCTGTAAGCCAGCCATACCATCAGCGCAGGCAGCATTGCTAGCAGCACGGCGACCATTGCCCACAGAATAACATTCGGCCCGGGCGAGTGCAGCGCCAAGGGCAACCAAATCACTAGCGGCACTAATATCATGCCCAAAGCCAGTGGCAAGTAGTGCGCCTTCAAACCCGGATGGGCTCTGTTCCACTGTTGACCCGTCCAGCGCCAAGCCTGCTTGTAAGGATAGTTCGTTGATAGTTGCTCGATGACGTGTCCGCTTTCGTCCAATACAAATATTTGCTGACAGCGGTTGCAGCCAAATGCTTCTGTCAGCGTTATGGGTACGAGACGACCCCGGCGCCGGCAAGGGCACGGGTACTCATCGTTTAAATCAATCTTGGGAGCTTTTTGGGATGGCACGAGCGATCGGATAAAAAAAGCGTTTTTGCAAAAATAATCGTTAACATATCCACTCTTATCAAACTTGTCAATTCTGCCTAGTTTGGCTTTCAACTGCCTGTTCCGAGCGATCGCCCGACCGGCTATTGTCACTTACAAGTTTTCTACTCAATTTTACCACTAACTTAGGTATTCTCAACCACCGTTAGGACTATACCGAAAACTTTCTCCATCTACGTTTGCGGTTTGAGCGAGCTTTTTTTTGATCTTTGAAAGCGGGTGACGCGATTCGAACGCGCGACATTCACCTTGGCAAGGTGACGCTCTACCACTGAGCCACACCCGCATTTTCTGCGGTCTTAACTATAGTGTCTCAATTCTCGGAATTTGTCAAGTCTTTTTTATAAGTTTTTTTCAGAAAGCCTGTAAAAGCGCCCAAATACAGGCCTTTTCCTGAAATTGCAGCAGCCCGATTGTTAACAAAATCAGTATTTGCAGCACATTTGACCGTCATCCGCCAAATCCAAAGCTACAATCAAGCTGCAATTGTGGGAGAACACTGCCATGTCAGACTTAAATCGCGGAATCATGAAGTTCAAAGGAGCTGACAGCCCGATCGCGATCGCCATTTCGGCGATCGTCATTGCGGGCGGAATCGGCTTCCTGATCTGGTGGGCGCTGCAATCAGCCTACACCTTCAGCTAACAGACTGCTCAAACCTAAAAACTTAGAAAGAATTGCTCAAAAGGCAGAATTTCCGAAAAATTCTGTCTTTTGCGTTTTTTTGCCCTTAATTTTGAGTTTATTGCCAAAAACTGCGGATCGAGCGCTCCGAGAGCGAAGGATTGCCATAAATCATCCGATCGGACGACTCACTAGCATGATTCCAGATATCTCCCCGATCGACCGATTTTGTAGTATATTTGTAAGCAAGGCGCATAGAGGTCGCTGTTTTAGACTCAAGTGTTTATAAGGGTTGTATCTCAACGAAAATTTATGGCAAGCTTTCAGGACATCTTTAGATACTACAGTCGCTACTGGAAAATATCGGTTTACAGCATAGGCGTATCCAGCATTTTGGCACTAGCCGATTTGCTAGTGCCCTACGCGATCGGTCAACTATTAAACGTACTGTCGGGTCAACCTACGGATACAATAACTCAAAAATCGATCGGGGCGATCGCATCTCTTACCCAGCAGTCGCCCAACAAAATATTATCGCTATCCGTCTTGCTGGGCTTGATTTTTCTGGTAACAGTCGCCAAAGCCCCGATCCAACCTTGGGTGACAAGTTGGTTCCACTGGGTAATACCATTGAAAGCGAGGCGCGATCGAATGAGAGGCGCGATCGGCAAAATCCTCACCTTACCCCTAGAATTCTACGACGAAAACAACGCCGGACGGATAGCCAGCCGCATCGCCAAAGGCATCGCCAACCAAACTTGGACTTACCCAGAAATTGCCGGCGAATTCATCCCCGAAGTCGTCCGCTTGGCCGGCATCTTTGCAGTTATCTGGTTAATTGAATGGCGAATCGGCTTAATAATTTTGGTTTCCTTCCTATTTATCCTCAGTTTCACCTTAAAAGGTCTCCAGCAGGTGACTGCGCGAGAAGAAATTCTGGATGAATACATCGAAGATACCGAAAGCCGCAACTCGGAAATAATCACCAACATCAAAACAGTCAAAGCTTTTGCGACGGAAACAGAGGAACTGAAAAGGCAAACAACCAGACTCGATCGCGAATTAAAAGTCGTCATCAACCGGATTCACAAAGGATACGTCACCCTGGGGACATACCAGGAGACGATCGTGCAGTTTTGCCTGTTTTCAGTTCTCGGTTTTAGCCTAGCAGAAACCGTTGCAGGCAGAATTTCTCTGGGATATTTTGTCACAGTTTACACCCTGGCCAGCATGGCCTACTCCCAACTGCGTCCGATTAGCATTATCGCCGAATTATTTGCCCGCCGCTATTCTTCAATGATCCGGTTCCACGAGTTTATGCAGTTACCAGACGGTGTTGATGCGGTAAATTTAACAGAAAATGCTGCATCCGCGTCGCCTTATAAATTTAGCGGCAAAATTGAGTTTTGCGGGCTGACATTCGGGTACGATCGCCAAAAGCCTGTTTTGCAGGATGTAAACTTATTGATCTATCCCCGTCAGACTGTAGCATTAGTCGGGCGATCGGGTTCCGGGAAATCAACCTTAGTTAAACTGCTGTTTCGTTATTTTGAACCAAACAACGGCCGCATTCTGATCGACGGCGAGGACATTTCCAGCTTAGATATAACCGGCTACCGCAAGCGTTTAGCCATCGTCCACCAAGAAGTAGACGTGTTTAACGGTACTTTACTGGATAATTTGACTTACGGCAACCCGAAAGCCACTTTTGAGCAAGTTGAGGAAGCTTGCCGCATCGCCAAAGTAGACGATTTTGTGAGTTTGTTGCCTCAAGGTTACTATACCGTTGTTGGCGAGCGGGGAATGCGCTTGTCCGGCGGTCAGCGGCAGCGGTTGGGCATTGCGAGGGCGCTGTTGGTGGAGCCGGACGTGTTAATCTTTGACGAAGCTACTTCTAGTTTGGATTATGAGTCGGAGCGATCGATCCAGCTAGCCATGCAGAATATCCTCGGTACGCGCACCACCATAATTATTGCCCACCGGCTGAGTACAATTCGCGAAGCCGATGCGATCGTCGTACTCGACGGCGGTAGAATTGTCGAAGTTGGCAGTCACGAAGAACTCTTAAGCCAACAAGGCATTTACCGCCGGCTGCACTCCCTGCAAGAAACCGGCGAGTTGGTGGATTAGTCAGTTGACTGTTGACTGTTGACGGTTGTCATTAGGGAAAATTCCCCATGCCCCATTCCCCATTCCCCCATGCCCTATGCCCCATGCCCCATGCCCCCTTCCCACATTCAACTTATGTATTCAATACTTTTGATTAGAGTTTCTGATGTATTGTTGCAAAGAAAGAGTCTGGTGCTAGGATGTATAACTGTGATGGAAATGGGTCGATGCCCGAGCGGTTAATGGGGGCGGACTGTAAATCCGCTGGCTACGCCTACGCTAGTTCAAATCTAGCTCGGCCCACCTCAATTTAATAAAAAGTTAAAATTTAAGAATTAAAAATTAATTTTTTAATTGGAGATTCTTAATTTTTTATGCCCGTGTAACTCAGTGGTAGAGTACCTCCTTGGTAAGGAGGAAGTCACGAGTTCAAATCTCGTCACGGGCTTGCTACTTTCTGATATATCCATCAAGGGTTTCAGGTTCATTACATCACAAGAAAATCCGTTTTCCGCTCAAGTTTCGCGCTAATGGTTTTCTAATATGTCCAAAACCGCCTCCATATCTGCCAAGTTTGCGCCGGACTTTTTGCGTCTGGTCTTCAACTGGTTGAGCAAGTCGGCTGGCTCTGGAAATTCTGCGACGGTCGGAGCTGAGTTTTTACTTTTCTCCCGATCGCGCTGCACTTCCTTGAGTTCTTGCTCCAGCATCTGAACCTTCAAATCTCGTCACGGGCTTTCTGATATTGTTATACCCGTTCAGGGCTTGAGAAGTATATTTTTATCAGGTTACGAACCTAGTTCTAGAAATATGGTGCCGCAAAATTACCATCCGTCATCTGCTTTGAGAACTTGTAACTCTACATCCATTGCTATACCTTATTTGTAGCGTTTTTATGTTTTCATATCTTTATTTTAAGACTCGGAGAGTGACAAAAAACGGCTAAATCAATCGCAAATTGATCGAGACTAGAATCCTTGTACTCCGAGCATCTTTCTCGCGTATGGCGTAAGCAAATCATTTAGGATTGCTATATAAAGTTTTATAACAAAAATCCCTATTTCTGCCGCAACGTCTTGACAGATACAATTCTCCTCTCCTATGGTGGGTTACTAAGAATCAAAGCAAGTTACTGTATCGCTTGTTGGTATTTTATGAAACTTTTCAACAAATCTATTTTCAATAGTCAAGAGCCATTCCCGATCGGCAAAACGACCTTAATACCCGAACTCGAACTAAATACCGAGAACTTACTCAATCCTCAAACCCTGAGTATCCCTACATCAAAGCCAGCACTCCCCGAACTTCCTGGAAGTTCCAACCAGAACCCCGAATCCAGCGCAATCTTCTCCAAACCAATCAAATTTAACCGCGAATTCAAAGAGTCCAGTTTTACCCACTCCCTAAAAAAAATCTCCTAAAGTAGATTCTCTGACTGGCGAACCTGTAAGCGAAAGACAAATCGACTACTTCGGTAAAGAGCCTATTTTCGAGGAAAGACGCGCAGCTCAACTCGTTCCTACTGGCGGGAATCTCAAAAATCCTCCACTAATTGAAAGTGCCGAACTCAAATTCAAAGATGCAAGCAATCAACCTTTTGAAAACAATCTACCAGTCCTGTTTCTCAATGGAAGTAACTTTTTAGTAGACGGTGTTGGCGACCAAAAAGGTAGCAAATTCAGCGATTTAGTGGTAAAATTTGATGTGGGTGGCAAAACCTACGAAGGCACAATATTAACTAACCTCAGTCGGAAATTAGCAAACAATCAATTTGAAGTAGCCGTCAGAGTTCCCGATACCTTAGCCTTGGGCGATTCCCGGATTGTTCTGGGTCGCAAACAGAACGAAAAAGTCAGTCAAAATCCGGCGGAACCAGCCAAAGAAGTTCTCAAAAACAGCAATTCCTACCGGGTTGAAAACACTACAGATTACGCATTTGCAGCGCCGTGGACGGCCGAGAGAATCGCCGTCCTCAACGCGGACAATCCAGAATCTGTCGTGGCGACAACGAGCAGCAGTGACTTGCTAATTGGTAACATTGCTGTAGGTACGGACGATCGGCTAGATAGAGCCAGAGATTTGACTGTAACTAGCGACGGTTCTCGCGTGTACGTGCCCCTGGAAGCCTCCGGTAGAGTCGCTTTGGTCGATCCGATCACCCGACAGCAGGTAGATACTAAAGCGGATGTAGCTGGCTTAAACCCGATCGAATTACCTAGCGGTGCATCGCCACGTTCGATCGTACTTGATTCCCGCGACCAGTACGCTTACATTGCTGACGGCAAAAACGGCGGCAATTCCATCTACGTTCTCGATATCAACCCGTTCTCGTCCAAATATCACCAAGTTACCCAAACTATCACAGTTGGTGCAGCACCTAGCGGTTTGCGACAGATGGCAATTAGCAGCGACGGCAAAAAGCTATTTGTTACCGCGCCTAATGGGATAAACAGCCGCATTTACGTTGTGAATATTGACCCCAAAGACCGACCCCGCGACCCAACTCAGAACCCCCGAAAGTGGAATCAATTAATCGGAACTGTCACGGGCGATGAAGGGTTAGAAGGATTAGCTGCTACAGTCGATCCGTTGAAAATGACCTTCACAAATAGCAACAAAGATAGCAGAGGATTCGGGGTACTGGATATTACCAATAACGAGCCGCTGAGCTTTGCTGCTACTACTCGCTATACAAATTTAGGGTTAGGTTCCGATTTTGATTACTTCGATGTGAATGAGGGAGTTTCGGTAACAGTTTTACCGGATGCGAGTTATGCCTTTGTTGTCGGCCGCAATAATAACATTGCATTATTCGGTCAGGAAATACCCAGCGTGGATGGAGACCCGCGCGCCTGGAGCAATATCGGGATTATCAAAGACCCGCTGACGAATCCGCAATTAGTAGCAGCAACTCGACCAATTCCCGACGGATTTGCTACTGATTTAGTGCTGTCTGGGGGTAGCAAATATCTGTATGCTTCCTATCCAAATTTGACCAGTGCTAATGGCTGGGTGTATGTCTTTGACACTCAGGAATTCATTAGAACTGTGACCAACCCCGGTCAGTTTCAAATTGATGCTCAAGGTCGGGGCGTCGGGCTACCTTTGTTCAACAGCGCTACAGCAAGGGCTGCTACGGTTGCTGACCTTTCGAGAGTGCCCATCGATAATATTAACCCAGCGGTTAGTGTTGCTGCTGACTTCCAGATTCTGATTGATGCGAACAACCAGTATACTTACGGCGTGACACCTGGTAGCAAGCGAGCTCCCGTTGCTGCGACTAACTCTCGCGGTTTGGCGGCGACACCCCTGGATTGGTTGGATTTAACTGGACCGGGCGGGGAGATAATAAATGATTTGACTCCTACTTTTGAATGGAATTTCGGCATTCCTGATTCCCAAATACGCGAAGTTAATTTGTTTGTAAGTACCTTCCCAGAAGGTGAGGGTCTGTTGCCTTGGGACCAAGTTGTCAATTTATCTGAAGCGCTGCCCAATTCCGGCCTAACTCAAGAGGAAAAAAGACAATTTTTGAGTTCTCCGTGGCAAGAGTTTGATGACTTTAATCCCAACCGCATTCTCACAGCAACTTCGAAGCCTGCGGGTGGCTGGGTTTGGAAAGGAGGGAACAAGTTGATTTCAGATAATAACAATTTTACCCTCGATCCAGACCGGACTCTGACAGCAGGTCAAACTTATTATTGGGCTGTCGAAGCAATAAACACTGAGGGAGAGCGCAATCTTGATTTTGGGGAGTTTAATACACAGCTAGAAAGCGCTCTTTCTCTGTTCAGAAGCGTCACTGTTCTCACTCACGGTTTTACACCTCCGATAGTTGCCGAGGCCGTAATTCCCCCTAACTTCTTTGACATCGCAAACAACATCGCGGATGCAGGGGGTGGAGGTTTGATTCTTCGTTACGATAAAGGTACAGGTTTCTGGGTTCCTGTCAATAAATATGGTCTGGTCATGCCAGACTTCCCCGCAAGTCAAAATCCAGAAACCACAACAAATTACCTCCAACAATTAGCTACTTACATATCTGACAACTACAGCGACAAATCTTTAGTGCTTCTGCCTGATTGGGCTCAAAACAACGAATCAAGCGTACCTGATTCTGGTTTTACAGAAGGTGCAGCAGATGCTTTCTACGCCTCGCTTGTGCAGTTAGACCAAGCTTTGGGTGGAACAGTTGGAGAACTGGACTCTCAAGGCAGTCAGCTCTTTTATGACCGCCAGGGAAAACTAATTAGAAAGCAGGGTGATTTGTTCGACTCTCCCATGCACTTCATTGGCTTCAGTCGCGGAACAGTTGTTAATAGTGAAATTGTGCAGCGCTTGCTGACAGCATTCCCCAATGCAGGCGGAACAAATCAATTCGGCCGCGATTTTCAAGTCACGACAATCGACCCCCACGACTTCGATCAGGAGAGTCTTTCGCTGGTGGGGATTGGAGGGTTTAGGAACTTCTACGAGCCCAAGGTGCAGACTTGGGAAGGCATTACATTTGCCGATAATTACTACCAAACTACAGCCGCTCCGAGTGGTTTGGGGTCGTTTACTCCGAACGGTCGAAATATTCCTAACCTTCTGCCACCAGAAAGTACCAGCAATGAACCCGGACTCCAGTTTCCTAAAGATGAAAATGGCAATCTCCTCGGTGTCCCCGATGTAGTCGAATTTTTGGGAACTCGTTCTGGGCAAACCGGCCGTGTTGACAGTCGGGCGGGCTTCACCCGACAAACCGATGCTATTCCAGTAATTGGGGGCGGTTTGGGCGCTACTCACGGACGAGTTCTCAATTGGTATTCTGGCAGTGCGAATCTGGGTTTAAGGGAGTCACAACCCAGCGATGCGGTGGATTGGCTCGAAGATCCAGTTTACCGCCGTCGCAGCGATGGAGGTTACGAGGTGTTGTTCGATCGCAATTTCTACGATACTAATGCCAACCGCATCAATCCTTGGTACACCCCAAATCATACAGAAGCAAACTTTGTTCAAGGTAGCGCTGACGCTCCTTGGGAAGGGATTGGGACTGGATGGTTTTATTCTATAAATGGTGGCGGTGAACGTTTTCGGCCAGAAACGCAACCGCGAGTTCCGCTAAGTTTCGACAACACTTACAGCGCCAGAATGCGGGGCGATGCTGCTGTTCCCACTTTGTTTAACGGCAATTTTGATGCTGTTACCGATCCGTTTGGGGGAATTTGAGTCAGGTTAGCAGGACTATTTCTAACGCGCTGCCAGGGTGGTCGTTCCACAACGGTCAATCCGATCCAAATATTGATTTAGTTCAAAATTTGGAAGACGTAAAGTCCATTAAAGGGAAAAACGAAACAGACTATGCCTTTAAGCTAGGAGCCAACGGAGTTCAGGAAATTGTCCACAATCGATTTATTGTACCGGATTGGGGCAATTTACGATTTGATGTTCATGCTCCTGTCAGAAGTGGAAACCTGAAGGTCACTTTGGAAACGACAGCAGGTGCAGTTATCTCAGAAAACACAATAGACCTTGCAAGCACTTTGCAAGAAATCCCTTTCAGCGATGATGAATTTGTCAATACCCCAGAAAAGATTGCTGTGGCTACTAGCATCTACTCCGGTAATGCTAATAAGATTGGGTTTGGTAGAGAGGGTTTTGAAAGTTTCCAGCTTAATTTGCAAACTAATGATTTCTTCTCAAAACTTTACCGAGGACAACCAGCTACTTTGAAGTTTAAATTAGAAGGAGGAGACCATGTTTTCATAGATAATGTCTTCTTTAAGAGCGACCACCTGAGATTTGGCAATCCAACTGAAGCAAGATCCGATATAAAAGACCCGGCACAAAACCCGTACCAAACTAACTTGTTGCTTGAAAAACCCCAGTTTACCTCGTCTTATAATGCCCTTACTGGGCTTCCTAACTGGGTAAGTTGGAAAGTAGACAGCTCTTGGAGAAATCGAGTTGGGGAAAGAATAAATGCTCCATTCATAACCGATCTTAACTTGCCTGATAGTTCTCTAGTCCTGACCTGGCCTGGAATTGATGGGATAATGTATACAGGAACGGGTTTGGATAGAGGTCATCTGATTCCCAACCAAGATAGAAACAGAAATCCGAAAGATGCTCAGGCTACCTACATGAGTACAAACTTAATCCCGCAAGCGATCGACAATAACCGACTGTTCCCCAATAACACAGGTAGGTTAGACCCAGACATTTCGCCTGCATGGTCGAGAATTGAATCAAAATTAGTTGAGCAGCTAATCTTTGATTACAACAAAAAACTTGATATTACTGCGGGTGTTTTTGATACTAAACCAGAGAATTGGTCGGTTCAGCCAAAAACTCGAGCACCTGAATTACTTACGGAAGCGCCAAATCAGGGAAATACAGATCCTACAAATTTAGAAGCTAACGGAATTCGCATTCCTGGGTGGACGTGGAAAACAATCTTAGTTTCCAATCAATCAAGTCTTGGGGTACAAGATGTTCTTGGCAGTTACACCTATATTACGCCCAACATACCAGAACCTTACACAGATTGGAGCGGGCAACCAGCAGTCCCAAATCCACTCAATCAACTGTTAGGGGAAAATCGCGATCCTATCACAAGTGCCGAACAATGGCGAAGACCAAATACCTGGAAAATTTCTATTACTCAGCTTGAAAATCTTCTGAATACTCAGGGTACTGACAAGGTGTTTAACTTTTTGTCAAATCTTCCTGAAGATGTGAGGAACCGAATTAAACAACACAGCGATTTCCCGTTTCCACCTCTTCCACCTCTATAAGTCCGACTTGCTTGGGATTTACGCAGAACTATCATGAAATAGGTAGGGGAGATACCTAAATGTTCAAAACATTACAGTTTCCTCAATGCTCTGCGTAAATCCTGTTTTTTTTTACAGATGTAACCTCTGCAATTACTTCTTCAAATTTAAAATTCACCTTCCCTAATCTCCCCGCGCCAGTGTGAAGTAGCATTGATTGGACCGGCGATAAATTCTCCATTGCTCCAAGTAGTCTGGTAAAAGAATAAGTCTTCTTGAATACCACCAGAAAGACAATTTTTAGCTCCCAGGAGGTTGCTACCTATGAAGCTAGCATTGCTCATGTCAAGTCCTGCTAAATTAGCTTCTCTCAAATCGCAATAGATAAAGCGGCCAGCAAGCCAATCTTCAGGGCGACTCAATCGAGCATTTCTCAAATCGCAAAATATAACTTCTTTTCCCAAGCCTCGATTATTTTCTAAACAGGCTCCACTAAAGTTGACATAGCTTGCATGAGAGTTGCTCAGGCTAAGATCGCGTAAGTCAGCACCGCTCAAATCTATACGATGCAATATTTTATTATGAAAATTTTGCTCGCCCTCAGCATAGCGCAGGAGCAATTCTTCCGCAGAAACCGCTCTGTTTAAATCATTTTGAATCCTGCCATCTGGCATAGTAACTTGATGGAAAATAGTCTGCTCTGTTGTTTTAATATCGGTCAAATTGGCATCAGTCAAGTTAGTTTCAATCAGCACCGCATCCGTCAAATCGGCACCTGTCAAATCGGCACCCGTCAAATCGGCACCTGTCAAGTCAGCATTAACCAATGTAGCATGACTGAGATTGGCATTACTCAAGTTGGCATTAATTAATAAAGTTGAATTAAAACCAGCTTTTTCTAAATTGGCTTCAATAAACTTAGCATTAATTAAGCTGGTTCGTGTGAATTCAGATTCTTTCAAATTGGCACGGCTCAAGTCGATATCAATCAGACAGTAGTAGCTCAAATAGAGATTTTTCTGATCGAGACCTCTGAAATCTCTTTCTCCAGCTAGATACCGTCTCTTTAGTTCTTTATTCCAATAGATTCTAGTTAGCTCTTTTTCGTCCATAAGTGTTTTTTTCCACAGGCAATATTAGTTAATTTTAGCAGAACTCTTATGAAATAGGTTGGGAAGATATTTAAATGTCCCAAACATTACACTGTCCTCAATACTCTGCGTAATCCCTTTAGCATTAATCTCAGATTGTTAACTTCGCCGAATATTAAAACAACACCAATCTTGGCGCTTCCATAGAGTAGCCACAATCCAGCCGTGCTGTTCGAGAGTATCGGCAATTGGCTTGGCTTGATCGAGCAAAATGCCGCTGAGTACGGCCCAAGTAGTGGGTTTGCTAATTGCGGTGAATTGGGGGATTAAATCGATGATTACTTCTGCTAAAATGTTGCACATGAAACCGTCTATCGGCTCCTGGATCATTTCTTTGAGCCGATCGATACTTCCGAGTTCTGCAACCAACTGCTGGGGATTGACGCGGTTTAGCTGTCTGTTGCTAATGGTCGATCGCACTGCCAAAGGATCTGTATCCAAAGCATAAACTTTTGTAGCGCCCAACAGCACAGCGCCGATCGACAAAATACCCGATCCGCAGCCAATATCGGCAATGATAGACTCTTTGTCGTCAAAACCGAGGCGCATTTCCAGGGATTCCAGACAAAGCTGAGTGGTGGCGTGAGCACCGGTACCGAAAGCTACACCGGGATCTAAACGCAAAATGAGGCGATCGGTATCAGTCGGTGGGGGCAGCCAAGCCGGATTAATTAAAAAGCGATCGCCCACTTCTTGAGGCTGCCAATGCTGCTTCCAAGTGCTGCCCCAGTCCTCCTCTTCAATCAAATCCCACTGCATCGCAGGTAAGGGCAAACCCGCACACAGAGCATCTTGGCGCAGCCACAGCGACAGAGCGGCCAAATCCAGCAATCGGGCCTGTTCCTCGGGCAAATAAGCCGACATCAGGCAGGAATTGCTTTTGATCTCAGTAGCAGTTCCGCGACAGCTAAACTGTTCCAGACGCCAAAAGATGATATCTTCCAGCGCCGGATCGCAAAGAATTCTAATTTCCCACCAGCTATGTGCCATAACAATTTTAGATTTTAGATTTTAGATTTTAGATTGCGAGAAGGGAACGGTCGGCTGGGAGCTGGGAGTGAAGAATGAGGATTGAGTAATAGAAAAATTCCCAGTTGTCTTGCCAATTACCAATGACTAATTACCCATTACCAATTATCAGTCCTTGCATCCAAAATCTAAACTCCAAAATCCTTCAAAGATTTACCGTGTAACGATTTTAAATTTTAGATTGGCGGAACCTAAAATCTAAAATCCTTCAAAGAT
The DNA here is from genome assembly GCA_036700145.1 of Microcoleus occultus BM001215366. Classification (GTDB taxonomy): domain Bacteria; phylum Cyanobacteriota; class Cyanobacteriia; order Cyanobacteriales; family Microcoleaceae; genus Microcoleus. The sequence goes on along the minus strand of JAUBOH010000071.1, from coordinate 5,220 downwards.
TTACCGTGCAGCGATTTTAGATTTTAGATTGGCGGAACCTAAAATCTAAAATCCTTCAAAGATTTACCGTGTAGGCATCCCGAATCCCAGGAACTTTGATAATTTCAGCCAATATCCCCTCTGGCAGAGGGTCATCCAGGCTCAGAACCATCACCGCGTCACCGCGCACGATTTTACGGCCTACTTGCATACTGGCAATATTGACATTAAAACTGCCCAACTGGGAACCAATTTTGCCAATAATCCCCGGCATATCGCGGTGCAGGGTAAATAACATATGGTGAGTGGGGCTAACGTTGACTGGGAAATCGTCAACGCTGGTAATCCGAATTTCGCTTTCGCCGAGCACTGCACCCGTGACGGTGTGTTCGCCGAGAGTTCCCTTGGCCGAGAGGTGCAGGGAGCCTGTGTAGTCGCGAATTGAGGCGTCTCTGGTTTCGACGACGCGAATTCCGCGTTCTTTGGCTTCGATGCTGGCGTTGACGTAGTTAACGCGCTCGCGCAGGGCTTGGGAGAGCAGGCCTTTGAGGGCGGCGACGACTACGGGCTGACCTTGGTTGGTCGCCAATTCGCCTTGGAGTTGGACGTTGAGGTAATCGACTCGGCCGCCGGCTAGTTGGCTGACGAGGTTGCCGAGGGTTTCGGCGAGTTGCAGGTAGGGTTTGAGTTTTTCGATCGAGTCTGGGTAAATTCCCGGTATGTTAACGGCCGATCGCGCGGGCAATCCTAAGAGTACATCGCGGATTTGTTCGGCAACGTCGATCGCCACATTCACCTGAGCTTCGGCTGTCGATGCGCCCAAGTGGGGTGTCAGCACGATGTTTTGGCCGACACTCCGCAGTGGGGAATCTGCTTCGAGCGGCTCGTGTTCGTAAACGTCGATCGCAGCGCCGGCAATCTTCCCTGATTTAATCGCTTCTGCCAGGGCTGCTTCGTCGATGATGCCACCTCTGGCACAATTAATGATGCGGGCCGTGGGCTTCATCTTCGACAGCACCTCAGCGTTGATTAGGTGCAGGGTTTCCGGGGTTTTGGGGATGTGCAGGGTAATGTAGTCGGACTCGCGCATCAGCAGTTCGAGTTCTACCAAGCGACAGCCCAACTGTTCGGCTCTTTCGGTGGAAATAAAAGGATCGTAGGCGAGCAGTTTCATGCCCATTGCTTTGGCTGCGGCGGCGAGGTGGGAGCCGATTTTGCCCAAACCGACGATACCGAGGGTTTTTTTGTAAACTTCGACGCCGATGAAGCGGTTGCGTTCCCATTTACCGCTTTTGACGGATGCGTTGGCTTCCGGGATGTGGCGGGACATGGAGAGCATCATGGCGATCGCGTGTTCGGCAGCGGCGATCGTGTTACCTTCGGGGGAGTTGACGACTACAATTCCTTTGCGGGTGGCGGCGGGTACATCTACGTTATCTACGCCAACGCCGGCGCGGCCGATGATTTTGAGTAAATTGCCTGCTTCAATGATTTCTTTGGTAACTTGGGTGCCAGAACGGATCATTAAAGCGTCGTAATCTGGAATAATTCGTACCAGTTCTTCGGCTGAGAGTCCTGTGTTTACGTCAACTTGCGCGACTTGGGAGAGGATGTCAATTCCGGCTTGGTCGATCGGGTCGGATACTAGAACTTTAGGCATAGCAAGCAATTGAGTGCAATAGTAAAAATAGGCCAGCGTGTTGGCGAGCTCAAAGTTGAGACTTAGACAAGGAGCAGTATCTAACTGCTCAGCTCAAGCTTGCCTTTGTGCAGTTTGAATTGTATCTGTATTCGGTCAAGGTCGGCCGTTTTTGCTTGAAATATTTTAGGTTTCGGGGCGATCGGGCTCTCGAACCGTCTAAAAATCCCCGAACTGCTTAGCTAGTAAGTCTTTTCGGGTTATAATAAATTTTAGGGATCTCAGCCTAACTATCAGGAATTGTGTTTAATGAATTATCTTATTGCCGTACTGCCCGATCGAATGCAAGCCGAAGCTGCCTATTGTGCTCTGGAAAAAGAAGGCTTACCGATGAAACAGGTAAGTATTTTGGGCCGCGGCTACAAAACTGCTGATGAATTTGGGTTGATTGACCCGAATCAGCAAGCCAAGAAACAAGCTAAACTCATGGCTATTTGGCTGATACCTTTTGGGTTTATTGCTGGCGTTACTTTCAGTTTGATGACTGAGTTGAAGACTTTTGCTTGGGCGGGGGAAATTGGCGATCACGCGATCGGTGGTGTATTAGGTGCGATCGCCGGTGCGATGGGTAGTGTGTTTGTCGGAGGCGCTGGCGGCATGGCTTTTGGTAGCGGCGATGCTTTACCTTACCGCAACCGTTTGAATGCTGGTAAATTTTTGATTGCGGTGAAGGGTACTGATGATTTAACTGGAAAAGCTGCTAATATTTTGCAGCAGTTTGAACCGGAAAATATCCAAGGTTATACAGAGACTTAGTTAACAGTTGACTGTTAACGGTTGACTGTTGACGGTTGACTGTTGACGGTTGACTGTTGATTTCAATAATAACTAACAACTAACAAAGAACGAATAAAAACCAACAACTAACGAATTAGGTTGATATTAATTATGGCAAGTTTGCAAAGAGAAGAACTGTTAAAAGGTATTGAAAATCGCGAATGTGTGGCGCGAGTGATTGATTGCGCGGAACAAGCTATCAAAACTTGGGATGTTACTCTGACTGATTTTATGTCGCCTCCTGAATTGGCGGATGCTAGGGTTGTATTTAAGCGTTTGAGTGATGTTGAGTTGGTGGCTTGGGGCGGGTATCCGCAGGCGGAAAGGCAAAGAATTGCGATCGCCCGATCGGAAATGCCGATCGACTCTGCTAGCGTTAACGTTGCTGCGGTAGAAATCGCTGGCAATTTCCTGTTCGATACAGCTTCTCACCGCGATTTTTTGGGGGCGATGCTGGGCACGGGAATTGTTCGCGAGAAAACGGGTGATGTGATTGTGTTGGGGGAACGCGGCGCGCAGGCGATCGTCATGCCGGAGATGGTAGAGTATTTGGAGATGAGTTTGCAGCAAGTGCGATCGGTTCCCGTGAAAACTCGGCGCATTGAGTTGAGTGAGCTCAAAATTAGAGAACCGAAAAAGAAAGAAATGACAACCGTGGAAGCCTCGATGAGATTGGATGCTGTGGCTTCGGCTGGATTCGCCATGTCTCGCAGCAAAATGGCCGATTTAATTGACAGCGGCGACGTGCGAGTTAACTGGAAAGACATTAGTCAAGCTAGTTATCATGTCAAGTCTGGAGATTTAATAGCTGTTAGCGGTAAAGGAAGATTGGAAATTGGGGAAGTGGCTGTTACTAAGAAGGAACGCTATCGAGTGCAATTAACTCGGTATTTGTAAGCCCAGAAACCTAGTTTTTTCCGAGTTAGTTTGTAGTGAGGACTTTAGTCCTTCTATTATGAGGACTAAAGTCCTCACTACAAACCATTTTTGATTGTATGCGTAAGTCCTAAATCCAAATTATCGGGGAAATATTTTCCTTACCAAAACCGCGATACCCAGCATTAACAACCCAAATCCTAAACCAAACAGCAGACTCCAGAGAATTGTCGCAGCAAAGGGATGCAGCGGTAGAGAAAAATCAAGTTTCCATTGAATCGGTTGATCCTTAATTAGAGGATAGGCGGCGGAAAAGATTTGGCCGCCGCCGATCGCAGTTCCGACAAAAAATATGATATTCTCAAGTTGGCGATCGCGCTTTTTCTCATTTTCTTCTTGTTCCCTGTATAAATCTATCTGTTGGCGATCGCGTATTTTCTCTTCTTCTTCCTTTTGCCTGTATAATTGTATTTGTTCGCGATCGCGCTGACGTTCTCTTTCTTCCTTTTCCCTGTCAAATTCCACCTGTTCAATTTCCACCATCCCGCGCACAGTAGATATCGACTGCTGGAACAAATCTTGACTAGCAATCAGATAGTTCAAATAAATTTCAATTTGCCGCTGATACTTACCCTCAGCCAAATCCAGAAACTTCTGCCAAAAATCCAGATTATCACCTTCCATAGACAAACTTCTAATTCTGGTCAACGCCTCAGCATAATTGTCAGCATTAGTATCAATGGTATTTCTATCTTCCTGCAAATACCGCACTTCGTGAGCACAAGCCAACATTTTAGTCCGAACTTCAGCCAACAATTGCTTTAACTTCTGCAACTTAACTTGTCTATCTTGTTCCCTTTCTATTTCACTGAATTCAGGAAGCTTCTTCTCTAACTCGCCGACAATTTGCTGTGCTTTGCGATACTTTTTCCTAGCTTCGTGATACACAAATACGATTTTAGCACGAGAACACAGCAGATTCATCAAATAAGAATTAAACGCCGATTTTGCAACGAGATTCAAAGTTTGGGGATTATCTTGCAACCATACTAGAATGTGACACAATTTAGACGCATCATCTTCGCGGCTGTCATACTCAAAAATCGGACTCCCGAATAATATCCCTGACGCGCGAAACTCTGGTGATGCTTGCTGTTGATTGTGGACAAAAGCTGTAACGCATTCCTCAGCTAGCTTGGGGTAAGTATCATAAACTGCTGGTGCGGCGTATAACAATAAGGTTTGTCCCAGGGAGGGTTGAATTGCCTTTGGCAACAAACAACCTTGGGGATTTAATTGATTTAAATCTGCTACTTTCATTGTGACATTTTTATAATAAAATGTCAAATCTGCGGTGTAAGTATCGTGAATTTGGAGGGCATTGATTGAACCATAAATTTTGGGATTATCTGGCTGAGTTATTGGCTGGAACTTCAGAGTTTTACCATCGCCAGTCAGTAATTTGCCATTATTGGGTTTTTCCTGTTCGCCTTGAGGATAATACTGTTTGTCTTTGTAACAAATTAGCTTATCTCTGAGACATTTTAGCTCGTTGCTGTTAAATTTTGTACCGACATTATCTGCTAAATTTTCCCACAGACATTGAGCATTTTTGGCTACTGCGTCGTAGCCTTCATCGCTATCATTTCGCAGGTGGAAAGGATACAGAGTAATACTGGGATTTTTAATTTGGCATTCTTGGCTCATAATCAAGTTTGTTAATTATTTTAGGGGATTTCGTGGCGGTTCAAAGTCCCCCTTATTAAGGGGGATTTAGGGGGATCGAGACTGGAGTGCAAGCGAGATTTATCTGTGACTCCACATTCCTCCGATCCCCCCTAGCCCCCCTTAATAAGGGGGGGACAAGAGTTTTTTATGTCGATTCCGTG
>JAUBOH010000070.1:19944-22484 GCA_036700145.1 Microcoleus occultus BM001215366 | reverse complement strand
CGGCAGTGCCGTGTCCCTACAATTAATGGGTAGGGACACGGCACTGCCGTGTCCTGATTTTGGGTTAGATCAATTCCGATGCTAACGGAAAGGATATGAAGCGACAATTACCGAAGATGTCTCAACACCTCGATCGCGGGTAATTGGTGGGACACGATCTTACTTCTTCTAGTCCTAACTTTAATTACAGGCAATTATAGAGGCGGATTTTTTTGTTTTTTATAAAAGGAAAGAAAAAATTTTTACGTGGATTTTCCCGGTCAGCCTTGGACGCAGAAACCTGGTTTTTTAAACCATAATTCGCTACAACTCCTAATAATAGTTAGAAACCCCAGTAAATGAGCGTCGGAGTGCGTCTAGTTTTTTTTATATATGTCATGCGGAAGATACAGATTCTAGCCATTGCTAGCTATATTTAGATTGTGAAGAAGATACGGTATGCTTGTGATTTATATATTTTAGCCTTTAACAACCTATGAAAACCGCCAAAAATGTTCAAATACCAGCTAAATTCCTGTCTAAACAAAGAATAAGTAAACTAGCACTTTCTCTGCAAATAGTCTTAATAAATCTTTACTTTTTGCAAGCAAAAGCCTTATGTCAAACCATTGTTCCAGCGGCGGACGGAACGGGCACTACAGTCACTCCCGCAACGAACGCCGGAACTCCGGCGTCGCAAACTCGCTTCGACATTCAAGGCGGACAATTATCGAGCGATCGACAAAATCTCTTCCACAGTTTTACACAATTCGGTTTGTCCCAAAATCAGATTGCCAACTTTATCTCAAACCCCAACATTCGCAATATTTTAGGGCGCATAGGCGGCGGTAGCCCCTCGATTATTAACGGCTTAATTCAAGTCACCGGCGGCAATTCAAACTTGTTTCTGATGAATCCATCCGGCATTATCTTCGGCAACAGTGCCAGCTTAAACGTGCCGGCTTCTTTCACAGCAACCACCGCCACCGCTATTGGATTCGGTTCTAACTCGTTTAACGCCAGCGGTACTAACACCTACACATCTCTGACAGGCGCGCCCAATTCCTTTGCTTTTGGAGCCGATCGAGCTGGAGCAATTATCAGCACGGCCGACTTAGCAGTCAAATCAGGGCAAAACTTAACCTTAGTCGGCGGCACTGTGGTCAGCACCGGCAGCCTTTCGGCCCCAGGCGGTCAAATTACCGTAGCATCAGTCACCGGGAAAAATTTAGTCCGCGTCGTCAGCCAGCAAGGGAATTTGCTCAGTTTGGAAATCCAGCCGCCCTCAGCGACGAGCCCTGGAACAGCGCCAACAATTTCGACATTGCCGATCGCCTCCTTACCCCAACTGCTCACAGGTATCGGTCAAACAAACGCTACAGGCATCAGCGTCAATGCCAGCGGTCAACTGGTACTCACGGCGTCTGCTAACCGAGTAGTAGCTGCGGGGGACGTTGCAGTAAAAAATGCAAACGCTAGGGCGATCGCCATTCAATCAGCAAACAGCATTGCAGCCAGCGGAAACCTGACGAGTTCCCAAGGCGGCGCGATCGTCCTGGAAGCTAGCGCCGACATACGCACACTCGCTCTCGACTCCCACTCCGCCACCACAAACGGCGGCGACATCAGCGTCACCAGCCGTACAGGAAAAGTAGAAACAGGCAACATCAACGCAGGCTCGACCGACACAACCAGCAACAGCGGAGACGTTAACATTGCAGCACCCTCAAGCAGCATTCAAACAGGATTCATAGACGCCAACTCCGAAGAAAAACAAGGCGGCGAAGTCACCCTCAAAGCCAGCAACGACATCGAAGTAAGCCGTATCAACACCGAAGGTAGAACAGCCGGAGGAGATATTCACATTAGAGCCGGCCGTTATTTCCGAGCCACAGGCACTTTCAGAAACGATCGCAACTGCTTGTCGCAAGCTTGCAGCATTTCCGCCGCCGCGACTCGTAGCGCGAATGGTGGAAATATCACCATTGGCACTGGGAGCGGCCAAGCCTCGAACACTCTTTTCGGCGTTGGGCCAGACTATAACAGACTCAACGGTACTGCTGGCAGCATTGCCACTGGAGGTGCGAACAAAGAAAATGTGATTGCATCTGGAACTTATGCCAGCCCCGGCCCTCAGATAGTAGAGCCGACGCGAATTACGATTACGGCTTCTTCAGCCACGCCAACACCCGCACCAACACCCGCACCAACACCCGCACCAACACCCGCACCAAGTCCCGCGCCAAGTCCCGCACCAACGCCCGCACCAACACCCGCACCAACGCCCGCACCAACACCCGCACCAACACCCGCGCCTGCACCAGCGCCAAGTCCTGCACCAGCACCAGCGCCAGCACCAGCGCCGACGCCAGCACCAGCACCAGCGCCAGCTCCCGCACCTGCACCAGCCCCAAGTCCTGCACCAGCACCAGCACCGACGCCTCGGCCAGCACCAGCACCGACGCCTCGGCCAGCACCAACACGGACACCAGCACCAGCACCAACTCCAGCACCAGCACCAGCACCAGCACCAGCACCAGCACCAGCACCAGCACCAGCAC
>JAUBOH010000070.1:16867-19844 GCA_036700145.1 Microcoleus occultus BM001215366 | reverse complement strand
AAAATCCCGCACCAGTAGTATCAAATTTGACAGCACCAACAATTACTCAAAATCCAACCCTTGCACCAGCAACAGTCCCGCCTCCGGCAGTTTCACTCAACCAGATACCTGTTGTGCCTGCTGCCGCGCCAATAAATCTCGCACCGATACCAACACCAGATATCGCAGTCAGCGAGCAGCCCAGCACAAATCCTTTATTTTCCCCCAGCTTGCAACAGCAAAACCAGATAGCTAATTCCTTGCAACAGCGCAATTCACCTCCGGTGTCCCCGAATATTGAGGCTGCCAATTTGCCAAGCAACCTCAGCGCCGTGATTTTTCCCGTAGAGGACAGATTTACCAGCGAGTTTGTCGATTACCTAAATTTGCCATCAACAAATACGATCGCCACCCTAGAAGATGCCCAAAATACCCTTCGCACCGTCCAACAAGCCACAGGCATCAAACCAGCTCTCATCTATATGAGCTTTGTACCCAAGGGCTCTACACCCGATCGGCCTTACAGCAGTTCGCCCCTGTTGCGTGTAGAACAGCAAATTCAAGCCTCTGACGAACTGGAACTGATGGTGATCACCCCCGAAGGCGTGCCCGTTCGAGTACGCATCTCTGGAACCTCTCACGCCCGGGTAATGGAAGCTGTTGGGAGATTTCGCGATGAACTGACTAATCCGGTAAAGCGCAATACTAAAAGTTATTTACCCTCTTCTCAGCAGCTCTATCAGTGGCTGGTAGCGCCGCTCGAAGCAGAACTGCAAGCCAAAGGCATTCAGAATTTATCTTTTATCTCAGATATGGGGTTGCGATCGATACCGATGGCCGCCCTGCACGACGGCAAAGGCTTTCTGATAGAGCGTTACAGCGTCGGCTCGATGCCGAGTCTGAGTTTGACAGATACCAGCCCCGCCAATTTTAAAAATACCCAAGTTCTGGCAATGGGGGCGTCGCAATTTCCAGACATGAGTCCTTTACCTGGGGTGGAAATAGAAGTATCCACCATCACCCCACAGCAATGGCCCGGTAAGTCTTTCTTGAACCAAGCTTTCACCCTGACCAATTTGAAATCGCAGCGCCAGCAGCAGCCTTTTGGGATCATTCACTTGGCTACTCACGCCGAATTTCGATCGGGAGATATCACCCAATCGTTTATTCAATTGTGGGATACTAAATTGCGTTTGGATCAGTTGCGGCAAATGAATTGGCACAGCCCGCAAGTTGAACTTTTGGTTTTGAGCGCTTGCAGGACTGCTGTGGGCGATCGCAATGCCGAATTGGGCTTTGGCGGGTTAGCGGTGAAAGCCGGGGTTAAATCGGCTCTGGCGACTCTCTGGTATGTCAGCGACGAGGGCAGTTTGGGATTGATGGCGGAGTTTTACGGGCAGTTGAGAACTGCTCCGATTAAAACAGAAGCTTTAAGGCAAGCGCAATTAGCGATGTTGCGCCAAGACGTGCGTATTGAAGGGGGGATGCTGCACACTTCTGTTGGCAATCTGCCACTACCCCCGGAATTGGCCTCCACGGCTACTCCGAATTTTTCTCATCCCTATTATTGGTCGGCTTTTAGAATGATTGGCAATCCTTGGTAACAAAATTTGTTTTAGCTAAGCGACTGTGCAGGCGATCGACTATTGGCAAATTGTACGGGAGTTCGAGGGGCGATCGGATTATAAAAGTGCATCGGTGTCATTCACATACAGAGAATTGCCACAAAAATTCCAAATCTCAAACCCAAAACTCCCGAACCCCAGTACGATCGAGTAGTTAGCAAAAATAAGTAAAAACATTACCGGAGTAATTTTTATGGATCTGGTCGTACTCCAGAACTGGCTGGACAACATCTCCTTTGCCGTTTTGTTCTCAACAATGCTCGTTTACTGGGTTGGCGCAGCCTTCCCCGGCATTCCCTACTTGGGGGCCCTAGGAACCGCAGGAATGGCCGTCGCCAACCTCTCCATCGCCGCCTTACTCGGTTCTCGCTGGATAGAAGCCGGCTACTTCCCACTCAGCAACCTTTACGAATCCCTATTTTTCCTAGTTTGGGGAATCACCGCCATCCACCTATTCGCGGAAAACATGAGTCGATCGCGCCTAGTAGGAGTAGCCACATCCCCCGTAGCAATGGCAATTTCCGCCTTTGCAGCCCTGACTCTGCCCGCAACCATGCAGTCTGCAGAGCCTCTAGTACCCGCCCTCAAATCAAACTGGCTGATGATGCACGTCAGCGTCATGATGCTCAGTTACTCGACTTTAATGGTAGGAGCATTACTGGCGATCGCATTTTTAATCGTCACCCGCGGCCAAAAAATCGAACTCACCGGTAGTTCATTCGGCACCAACGGCAGCCGCAACGGCAACTACCGCCTCCAACGCGCTCAAAACCCCGAAGCTCAAATTGCAGAAACAGTCACCGACAGCGCCTTAGCTTTGGGCGAACCGTCTTTCAACTCCAACAATAACGGTTTGGGCACCACCGCAGTCCTCGAATTAGCAACAGTTCAAACCGCATCAACCCCCCAAACTCAAACCGCAGAACTTCTCTCGCCCCAGCGCTTGAATCTGGCATCCACTCTTGATAACATCAGCTATCGCATCATCGGTTTAGGATTTCCCTTGCTGACTATTGGGATTATTGCCGGCGCGGTTTGGGCCAACGAAGCTTGGGGATCGTACTGGAGTTGGGACCCGAAAGAAACTTGGGCGCTGATTACTTGGTTGGTATTTGCTGCTTACCTGCACGCCCGCATTACTCGCGGCTGGCAGGGAAGACGCCCAGCAATTTTAGCCGCCACAGGTTTTGTGGTAGTTTGGATTTGCTATCTAGGCGTTAATCTGTTAGGCAAAGGTTTACATTCCTACGGTTGGTTTTTCTAATTTTTTAGCCACCAATCAGTCACAGAATAACAGCATAAATCAAATAATCAGGTATTTGTAGTGAGGACTTTTGTCCTGCCCCAAAACTCAGGACAAAAGTCCTTACTAC
>JAUBOH010000070.1:0-16767 GCA_036700145.1 Microcoleus occultus BM001215366 | reverse complement strand
AACCACAATCAAAATGTTTGTAGTGAGGACTTTAGTCCTTCCAAAATCTGAGGACTAAAGTCCTCACTACAAACCACAATCAAAATGTTTGTAGTGAGGACTTTAGTCCTTCTTCCTTCTTCCTTCTTCCTTCATTTAAATGACAATTGATATGAACGACTCACAAATATTTCTCAAAGAAGACGATGTTTTGTCTGCTCCTGGCAGCGCTTTGATGTATCAATGTACCTTCAAAATCAGCGAATTTACGACTATTATGCAGTCAAAATTGCTAGAAGAAAAATTATTCTCAGACGGCATGGATTGCGAGGTATTAAGTCCCGGGAAATCCTGGAGAAAAGGCAAACTTAGGATGCGTCTGGAGTTCTGCCCGATCGAACCCGAGGTAAAAGAACAAAAAGCCCTTCCTGCCGCCTCGGAAGCATCAGACACCGCCCAAAACTACGGCGAAGATAGCTCACAGCAAACCGATAAAGATGAGCAATTAAATCAGACAGAATCAACAGAAATAAGTAATAACTTTCCTATTTCTAGATACCCAGACAGCCACCCCCACAGTCTAGGAATGTGGAGCTAAGCTGCTACTCAGGAGAGAGGGGAAGGGAAATAGTTTTGAGTTTTAAGTTGAGAGTTCTGAGTTGAGAATCTTATGACTGCATCCTTCATACTAATGACTAATAACTAATGACTAATAATTTCCCGTTCTCATATCGTTTCCGCTTGCATCGGTATTGTTCAAATGTCCAAATGTCCAAAGGTCAAAACAGTCAACAGTCAACAGTCAACAGTCAACAGTCAACAGTCAACCATAAGGAGTGCAACCGGAATTGATATCAATCAAAAACTGCTCTCATGGCTGAATCTTCCAATTGGACGCACCTCCACGCTCAACTGCACCGGACGCTGCTGCACAGACAAATATTGCCCTCAAATCAGCGATTGTTAGTAGCAGTATCCGGCGGACAAGATTCTTTGTGTTTAATTAAATTACTGCTCGATTTGCAGCCAAAATGGGGCTGGAATCTAGCAATTGCTCACTGCGATCACCGCTGGCGTTCTGACTCGGAAGCGTCAGCAAATCATGTAGAACAATTAGCTAAAAACTGGGGAATATCCTACTATTTGCAAACAGCCTCGGACATCCCGAAAACTGAAGCAGCCGCCAGACAGTGGCGATATCAAGCTTTAACCGAAATTGCGATCGCCCGCAACTACCCCTACATTGTCACAGGCCACACCGCCAGCGATCGCGCCGAAACACTCCTCTACAACCTGATTCGCGGTAGCGGCGCCGACGGACTTTCTGCACTCACCTGGATGCGCCCCCTTGCCAATTTTCCATTGGAAAATCTGAATGAATTTGTCAAATCCAAAATTTCTTTAGTTCGTCCGTTGCTCGAAATAACTCGATCGCAAACAGGTCAATTTTGTCAAGAGCAAAAACTAGCAATTTGGGAAGATTCCACAAATCAAGACTTCAAATATGCCCGCAACCGGATTCGATCGGAATTATTGCCTTATTTAGAAACTCATTTCAACCCAAAAGCCCAACAAGCACTCGCCCAAACAGCCGAACTCATCCGCGCCGACGTAGAATATCTCGAACTTGCAGCCAGCGACTTGCTACAGCGAGCAATGTCTCCAATTGGAGACAGCCCGCAGGTGAATGTTCAACTTCCCGTCAAGTTAAATCGCCCGATTTTGCGAGAAGCACCCCTGGCGTTGCAGCGGCGAGCAATGCGGCAGCTACTGCAACAAATATTGCCCTCAGCACCCAGCTTTGAAAGCGTAGAAAAACTAACCAGCTTAATCGCAGCGCCCAACCGATCGCAAACCGATCCATTTCCAGGAGGAGCGATCGCCCGAGTTGAAAACCCTTCGATAATTTTAGATATGAGATTTTAAACTGTCATCAAACCCGAAAGAGCTTGTCGCAAATCAGAAACTACCCGATCTTGCTGCTCTCCAGTCTCCTGTACGCGATCGAGCTCCCCCGCCGCCGCTTCCAGCTTTTGGCGCAGCCCGTTCAAATTATCCTGCACCGGCTGCAACATTTCTTGATAAACATTCACCCGGCCCCAGAGTTCTGCCACTGCACCTTTGAGGTTAAACAAATTCTGCTCTAACTGCTTGAGTTCGTAGCGTTTCGCCTCACTTTCCCCCTGGAGGCGGTTGACATTTGCCTCAATTTGAGATGTTACCTCCCGCAACTGCTGAATTTCGTTTTCCAGCCTTTGCAATTCTTGGCCCTGCTGCTGGCGCCCAGAATTGAGCTGTGCGACGATCGGGCCCAAATCAATATCTCCTCCCTCTTGTTTTGGAGCATTGGCAGTACCCAAGCGGCGCCACAACACAGCCTGATGCTGCTTCAAAACATCTTCCCGTTCCTGCAAGCGGAGGCGCTGTCCCACCAGAGTTTCGTTCAACATCTGATAACTTTCGAGTTCATCCGCCATTTCATTTTCCAAAGCCATGCGATCGTACTCGGAAGCCGCTTGAATTTTCGCTTGCAGCTCCTCGATTGTCTCCTGCTGGAGAGTCAACTCCTCCTCTTGATCGTTAACAAACCGGAACACCTTTTCCAAATCCTGTTGCAGGTGTTGCACCAGCCCCTGCAAATCCTCAACCGACATCTTCTCCAGAGCCGACACATCTACTCTCTGCTCCGCAACCGCAGCACCCGTAGCAGATGCAAGCCTAGAAACTTGCTGGTACAAATCCTCAACAGCCCGCACCTGCAAAGACACCGACTGAGCCTGCTCCTGCTTAGCGCTGAGGGTACTTTGCTGCCCTTTCAGATCCGCCCGAGCCCCGGCCAAAGCATCTTGAGATTGATACCACTCCTGCCAGCGGGTTTGGAGGCTCTGCAAAAGTCGATCGACCTCTTGTTGCTGCTGCTGAGCATTTGCCCGTTTTTGCTCCAACTGCTGCCAGTGAACGTCCAGAATTGCCTGCTGAGCCCCCACCGCACCAAAAGACTGATTCAGTTGTTCCCGCACCCCTTGGGCCGAAGCAATTGCCCCCCCAAGCCTGTCGATCAACTCCTGAATCCTCTGCGCCTGCTGCTCGTCTAGCACCGCCCCCTGAGGAACCTGAGACTGCTGAGTCGCCACCCGCTGCTGCTCGCCCCGCAACTGTTCCCAAGCCGTCTCAATTTCCGCACGAGAGCGATCGACCTCATCTCGCAGTCGGTGAGCTTGATCTCGAGTATTTTCAATTTCCGAGCGCTGAGCCTCCAGCCGCTCCAGCTCGTCTTCCATTTGAGCCAACTGCTCTTCGCGGGCTTGCATTTCCATTTCCCGGCGATTGAGTTCCTGACTCGAAAAAGTCAGAGAAGCCTTCCACTGTTCAATTTCCTCTTCCTTATCCTTAAACTTGTCCTGCAAGCGCGAGAAATTTTGCAGAATGCTCACCAACTGGCGTGCCGCCTCCTGAATCCGCTGCACTTGCTTGCTAGCGCTCAACTCCACCAGCACCAGGGTACCGTCGTTAAACTTATTAGCTTCCTCAACTGGAATCGCGTCATCGCCCGGTACGGCGCTCCAATTGTGTTCGCCCCGCTGACAAGCTAGCAGTTTCAGTTCAGCCTTACCGCCACCGAGACCAAAGCCGCTTCTCTGTTTTTGTACTTCCGCTAGATACAGCACACTAATAGTCCTCTATGAAGGTGTCGTTTGCCCGATCGGGGGATAGCATCTTTTCCCAACTTTTCTTGTTTCACGCACAGCACTGCCTCGTTCTCGGTGCGTGCACATCAGCACTGCCGCCGCCCGCCTTTTGGACGAATGGGAGAGCAGTATCAATGCCGCTTCATTAAAGACTAGCAAAACTGCGGGGACTGCCACAGCCAAAAGCCGAAAAAGGTCAGTCACTCAAAAAAACTTTCTATTGATTGTATCAGGCTTTAGCTGCGGGTCGATCGCGCGGGATCTCGCCCTCGACCCGGAAGGCAGTTGCGCCCACCATCTTGGCGGACTAGGGATTTGAACCGCGCTGCCTTAGAATATGGGAATGACGATCGCCTGTGACCTCGCGATCGAGCGAGCGCCAAAAAGTCGATCGGCCCATCGGGTTTTCCTGACACCTGCTAACAAACGTTCATGTTTGAGGGCACGTGATTTCAGGGTTTAAGACAGAACTCAACCGCATAGACCAACGGCGCACGAAAAACGTCAAAACAAGCCGGCACTGCTGGTTACGATTGGAATTGCCGGCTGTGCCAGTCCCCAAAAACACCTCGCTGGCAACTCATCCAACCCAACAGACTAGCCTCAAGTTCCCATCGGGGATTGACCGCTTGCTGTGGTTGCTCGTAGCAGCAGCAAAACCAGAGAATCCAGGGTATTTTGAAGTTGACCTGCACTCACCATGTGTTGCACTGCCCCTGGAGGGCATACTCAGCCAAAAACTGCCCGCCCAGGAGGGGCGATCGTCGAAGACAAGAACCAGTCGGGAATGCCAGCGGATCACACTGGAAAAGCCCGTGCAATGGTGAGGTGTGGATTATATGAGTTGAGGCGACAGTTGGTGAGTGCCAGGTGAAACTCTACACTTGGAGAATGCCGCGAGTGCAAGCGGTTTCAGCTTGTGGACTGCTAGCGCCGCCGCAGGTGCAGCGCGCCGCTTGTATCGCCCTAGAAAATTCCCAATTGTGCGCTTTGCCCGCCGGAGCGTGAATTATTGACCGAAACTAAAGTCAATATGCGCGCCAGCACACAGTCTTTCCGAGCTCAGACGCCAACGGTTTTAAGGAGGACACTTTAGCTGCATGCAGGGAAATTTGAGTGAAATTGACATCCGCAGCATCCTGCAATTGATTGAGTTAGGTCAGCGAACCGGAGAACTGTTCGTAGAGGCCTACAGCTCCACCGGCAGCAGCACGGGTACTCAACCTACCCAGCGCTCCCTTGCAGGACAATCCTGGTATGTCTTCTGCTTCAACGGTCAGATTATTTACGCTACCGAGAGTGCGGGCAGTTTGTTTCGCTTGCGCGACTACCTGCGCCGCTACAAAGCAGACACCGCCCTCGACAAAATCCAAGTTCCCTATATGGCATCTACCAATGCCCCAGAATATGGCTACCTGTGGGCCCTGCTAGAAAACCACATCCTCACCCCAGCTCAAGGGCGCAACATCATCCACAGCATGATCCACGAAACCCTGTTTGACTTGCTCAGCCTCCATCAGGGTTCCTTCACTTTTGAAATGGGGACAGCATTGGCTCCTCAACTGACCAGCTTAGAAATTAGCTCGCTGCTGGCGAAGATTGTCAAACAGGTGCAGCAGTGGAAGCAGTTTCACCCTCACATTCAGTCGCCCAACCAATGCCCGGTGATTTCAAACCCCGCCGAGCTGCGAGCCGCGCTGCCTGTCAATACCTTTAATACTCTCAGACGCTGGGCCGACGGCCGCACTTCGATCCGCCAAATGGCGCGCTACCTCAACCGAGACGTGCTTAGTGTCGCTAAGGCGATTTACCCCTTCGTGCAGCAGGGATTGGTGCAAGTATTTTACGAGTCCTCGGAGGCCCCGGCAAACAACAAAAAAGAATGGTCGTCTCCTGAAACCAAGGTTAAGAGAGTTGTCTGCATTGACGACGACAATATTATTCGCAAAACAGTCGAGTCAATTTTAAACGAACACGGTTACGAAGCGAATGGCATCGGCAATCCCCTGCACGCCCTGAGTTTAGTTTTTCAACTCAAACCTGATTTAATTCTGTGCGACATCGCGATGCCGGAACTCGACGGCTACGAAGTTTGCGCCATGCTGCGAAATTCTACCGCTTTCCGGCAGACGCCGATCGTCATGCTGACGGGAATCGACGGATTTATCGACCGCGTTAAAGCCCGCATGGCCGGAGCTACAGAGTTCTACACCAAACCTTTTGGCGAAAGCGAGTTATTAATGCTGGTAGAAAAATATTTGGGCCCGGGCTACCCTCGAGCCAATCAATCGGAAAGATTATTAGCCCCGGAGCTAGAAGACGAATTAGAACAAAAATAAATTCCGCACCGATGGCATGATTGGAGCTTTTTTGTACCGGAGGACGCGCTCGGGGCGTCTCGAAGGCCACAGAGAAAGCGGACGGGGACTCTTCGGGCGATCGCACCATAAACTAGAATGTATAAATCCGCCGTGGCGCGGCCGGGACGGCGCCGGCCAAACTCTGTTCAAGTTCTCGACCCCTGTCGGGGCCAAGTCGCTCAAAGTGCAAATATAATATACTTGTTCTCCGCAATTGGCCGATCGCCCTCATGCCGATGCCCGTGAGCTAGTCATGGCCAGGCATTTCTGTACAAAGTCCGAGAGTGCTCTCAAGCGTCTTAACTGACCGAAGTTCATGTGGTGGCGACGCGAGCAATTCGTCAACAACCCGTCGCTAATCCGAGTACCGGTTTAGCATTCATTGCAGAAATAGTTCGCGAGTTTTACGAATTTAGACGGCGGTGGGAGTACAAAGTAAAGCTTTACGGTTTCCGTCGATTTGAGCCAATTTGTCAGCAAATTTTGCATGAATTATGGACGGCTCGCATCTGTTGCCAAGCAGTGCTTGGCAGTCGCACCATTGACCCCTTGGCTGTGTCAAGCTTGGCTGTGTCAAGTTTTGACCGTCGAAGTCTCGATCGGACTCAAAGATGGCGGGAAACGTCAACAATTTGCTCGAAAAGCAGGTGTCTAAATTATGATTAGTGGCAGCCCAGACTTTATATTACCAGGACAAGGGGTAGATCACGCTCCAGAATTCCAAGAACTAGAAACTCCCGAAGGCGAGCTGCACCTGCGGTTCTACGTTCCTTCGGGGAACGAGTTCGCACTGCCGGCAACAGGGATTAGAGAGGTACTGTCCCCGTCCCCAGACCGCATGACACCAATCCCCAACGTTTCCTCTTTGCTATTAGGTACGCTAAACATGAGAGGACGAGTGATTTGGGTGGCAGACCTGGGTCAATTTCTGGGAGACCAAACACCTCTGAACACAGATAGACCCGAAATCCCGATCGTGGCTGTGGAAGACCAAGACACGATTTTGGGGCTGGCGGTCGATCGAATTGTGGGGATGGACTGGCTCGACGTAGAGCAACTACACTCTCAGAACAATGCACCAGACGGCATGATTCCATTTCTGAGGGGAGAATGGATGTTAGGCGCACAAGCGACTAAAGTGCTCCGACTGCTAGATCAAGTGAAAATTCTGCGCTCAGCGCGGTGGGCAGCGTGAAATCGATTTTAGATTTGCGATTTGCGATTTTCGATTGGGGTCTAACCATCAACAGTCACACGACTTGAGGCGCGCATCTAAACATTCAAGATAAAAATCAAAAATCAAAAATCTAAAGTCTAAAATCAAAAGAGGGCGGCAAATGGCAACAAGTACCAACTTTCAGCAGGACTACCAACGGGCAGAAGCGGCCTACACGGATGGCAACTATTCAGAAGCCGCAGCCCTAGTTTATCAATTAGTAGAAGATTTTCCAGAAGACCCCAGCGCTCGCCTGCTGTGCGGACACATCTACTGCTACGGACTGCAACAGTACGAGGTGGCACGGGAACAGTACACGGTCGTGCTAGGGCTCAGTGACGACCAGACTTTGGTCGAACACGCTCACAGCGGAATTACCTACACAGACCAATTTTTATCGGGAGAACTGCACACGGAAAATTTCGAGGCATTGTCTGCTGAAACTGAATTGGAATTCTACCCAGACTTATCTCTCGATGAAGGGTTAGAAGACCCGGATTTGGGATTTTTTCAAGGAAATTCCCCATCCGTGTCCTATGGCCGTCAATCGCCTGACTCTATGGAAAACGAGGACTTGGCAGACTTGGGCATGAGCGGCTTGGGGTGGGAACCTGAAGACGACGATCGCGGCGCGGGCCCGGTCGAAGATTTAACCTCGCATTCTAACCCCTTTGGCGACAGCGGCGCGATGGCAGCTTATGCTGATGCTTCCGAGCCGCTAGACATGGACGAGTTTGCCGGCTCGGACTTTGGAGACCCTTTTGCCTTAGATGACGGAGGGTTTGATGCTGCTGACTTGCCTAGCGGCAAAGTGTCAGGTTCAAGCGCACCTGATTCGGGAGATTTGTTTTCAGAAGCTCCGACTCAGATGCTCAACGGTCAAAGTTTTGCCTCAGGGTCAGAAATCGAGAATTCTTTCGACTCGAACCAACTAGACTCGCCCACAGGGCCGTCCGACAATTTTGGCGAACCTTTTGGGGCGCTCGATTTGCCCGACGATCTCGACGGGAACGACGACGGCGACTACCAAGCCCCGCCCTTTCCTAGCGGCAAAAATCACGGTCAGAACGCGCCCCCAGCCCAAGAGGCAGACCCTTTTGCCGAGCCGATGTCCTCGGGTTTCGGGTCAAATCGTCCTCAAAACAAGCAGCCGAATACCGACTCGGACTACTCGTCAAACTATTCGCTGGCGGAAGACGAAACGCTGCTGATGGGAGGTGCTGTCCCCAACTCTCAGGCGTCAAGGTCGAGCCGCGGACAATTTAATTCGGTCGATCGATCCTCCGCCAACAGCAACGGTTACGGCGGCTCGCAACCCCCGGCATCAGGCTCCTTAGATAGCTTCGAGTTAGACGCTTTTGATGACGACGCTTTCAGCGATGCTTTCTCGATCGACGAAAACGAGCAAGCGACAGCTTTCGGGGCTGCTGGCAAGAACAGCAGCGACTGGTCGCCAAAAAGTGGGAACGCTCAAGAACACAGCGACTTTTTAGACGAATTTGACGAGTTTGATGATTTGGGCAATTTGCCGGATTTTGATATCTCAGAAGATTCCAGCAGTTCGATCCTGACCAGAGGTAACACCAATTTTGGCAACTCGACTAGCGGCATGATGGGCACGACGGGCAGCAGCCTGGACTTTGACAACAGCGACGGCTCGGCAATTCGAGATGACGAGATATTTAGCATTTCCGGCCCGGCTGATGCGTCGGTGCCGACTTTTGCTGCGACAGAAACAGAAGCGGTCGATACCTCGGTAACAGTAGAACAGGGGGGACTGGCTTTCTTGGAAAATGCCCCTTTGTTTACAAAACAGTTGTACACGGCGATCGGGGCCGGACTGGTTTCTCTGGTGGCTGTGGCTTTCGTCACCAACATTGCCTCCTATCAAGCTCTGCGGCAAGATAAGCCGGAGGCGGTTGTTTACCTGCGCCAAACAGGCTGGGTAATGACCGCAGCTGCAGGCTTTACCAGCTTTATCACTTCTTGGGGGATCGGCCAGTTGATCGCCAAGCAGGTACGCAAATCCTCGGACAATTTGCAAGCTCAGTTTGATGCAGTATCTCAGGGGAATTTGGACGCTCGATCGACAATTTACTCGGAAGATGAATTTGGCAAAATGGCTGCTAAATTCAACCACATGGCGAAGGTAATCCAAACCACGATTAGCGATACCAGGCGCAAGTCGGACGAGCAGGAACAGGCAAAAGAAGACTTGCAGCGCCAAGTTATTCGCTTGCTAGACGACGTGGAAGGAGCGGCCCGGGGCGACTTGACGGTGACTGCAGAAGTGACAGCAGACGTTTTGGGCGCTGTGGCTGACTCGTTTAACTTGACAATTCAAAACCTGCGGGAAATCGTCCATCAGGTGAAGCAGGCGGCTCGGGAGGTCAGCAAAGGCGCTACGGATAGTGCCAAGTTTGCGGGCGATTTGTCTTCCGACGCGCTGCGACAAGCCGAGGAACTGGCGGCAACGCTGAATTCGGTGCAAGTCCTCACCGATGCGATTCAGCGGGTCGCAGAGAGCGCTAGAGAGGCGGAAGAAGTGGCTCGGGGCGCGGCGGCAACGGCTCTGAAAGGGGGCGAGGCTGTGGAGCGGACGGTGGCTGGGATTTTGGAAATTCGAGAGACTGTAGCAGAAACCACGAGAAAAGTCAAGCGGTTGGCGGAAGCTTCTCAAGAAATTTCTAAGATTGTGGCTCTGATTGCGACGATCGCCTCGCGGACGAATTTGTTGGCCCTCAACGCCAGTATTGAGGCGGCGAGAGCTGGGGAAGCGGGTCGGGGTTTTGCGATCGTAGCGGATGAGGTGCGGCAATTGGCAGATCGATCGGCGAAATCTTTGAAAGAAATCGAACAGATCGTGATGCAAATTCAAAGTGAAACCGGCGCGGTAATGACGGCGATGGAAGAAGGTACGCAGCAGGTAATTGAGGGTACAAGATTGGCAGAACAAGCGAAGCGATCGCTTGAAGATATCATTCAAGTTACTAATCGAATTGACGTGCTGGTGCGATCGATTACGGCGGACACTGTAGAACAGAATGAAACAGCTCGCTCGGTCGCAAGTGTGATGCAAGCAGTAGAGCTGACCGCTCAGGAAACGTCTCAAGAAGCGCAGCGAGTTTCCGGTGCTTTGCAAAATTTGGTAGGCGTTGCTCGCGACCTTTTGACATCGGTGGAAAGGTTCCGAGTAGAAACAGCAGAAAGACAATAATTGATTGTTTAATGCTTTTTTTACTTGCTGACTTACAAGCACATTAGTGTGGGAATGATGGCAAATAAAAAGCAACCTCGCAGTCTTAAAACGACTGCGGGGATGCCAATCCAGCACCTAAACAAACTAGGAGTTGTACAGATGAACGATAATATAGTAGAGGTGATTCCTGGCATCTTTGGTGAGATTCAGCCGACGGGCTGTATCATCTCTACTCTAGCCAAATCTAGCAGTGGCTATGCAAACAAGAGGCTTCAGATTAACGGTGAATGGAAAACGTTTAATGTACACCGTTTAGTATTAGAAAATATCTTAGGTCGTCCGATTAGACCAGAATACTTTTCTTGTCATACTTGCGACGTTCGTAACTGTATTAATCCCAACCATTTATGGGAAGGTTCTAGACTAGAAAATTCTCAAGACAGGTTTAAAAAAGGACGAATTAAAGATGTAGGAAGCACATCTGCTCCTAAACCTCAAAAACTACTGCGAGGCGTAGAAATAATTCCTGGAATTCGGGCCGAAATACAGCCGAACGGCTGCATGATTTGTACCTTGGCTAAAAGAAGTGATGGTTACGCCATTAAGGGTACTAAAATTAATGGGAAAACTAAAAGTTTCTATGCTCACAGACTGGTATTGGAAAACAAACTGGGAAGGCCTGTTAAAGCGGGTTATTTTGCTTGTCACAGTTGCGACGATCGCGGTTGTGTGAATCCAGACCATTTGTGGGAAGGAACTCCCGCCGATAACTCCCGCGATGCTATAGAAAAAAACCGCTTTCCTTTCGTTCCTGGCAAGATAGGCCCTAACCGCAAACTAAAACCCGAACAAGTGCGGGAGATTGGATATCTTTTAAGTGAGGGGATGTCGAAAGCAGAAATAGCCAGGACATTTGCAATATCTCGCAGTCAGATTATTCTGTTGGGAAGGGGAGAGATTTACAGAGATATTCTCTAAGAATACTAAAATAGACCCAATACAATAACGATTAAAATCAGGAATAAAAATATGCTGCCGGAGCAACAACAGAGGATCATGGGCTACTTTATTGAGGAGGCAAAAGACCACCTCAATACGATCGAACAAGGCTTGCTGAACCTTCAAAGCACGATCGAAGACCCAGAACTGGTCAACGAAGTATTTAGGGCGGCTCACTCTGTCAAAGGAGGAGCAGCAATGCTGGGGCTGACCAGCATTCAGCAAACAGCTCACCGATTAGAAGATAGTTTTAAAGTTTTAAAAGAGTGCAGCGTTAAAGTAGACCAACAGCTAGAGTCCCTGTTCCTGCGAATTTTTGACACATTGCAAGGGCTGTTAGAGCAACTGTCGGGGCCTTTTGGGCTGACAGAGGAATTGGGAGAACAGATGGTTCGAGAATTAGAACCGGTATTTGAAGAACTGAACGGGCATTTGGGGGGACTCGTCGGACACTCCGGACACGATGCAGACGAGAGCAGCCCGTTGCCGATACCCCAACAAGTTTTGACCCAGATGGGAGTTGGGGCGTTTAGCTCCGAGATGAGTTTTGCGGACTCGGGTTCAGTTTACGCACCTGATGCAAGAGCAACAGAAGAAAGCGTACTGCACCTAGTATTTGACTCGGACGTGCCGGCGAGGATGCGGGAAATGCTGCAAGAGTTCAAACAGCCCGAGGGGCCAGAAAGCAGGCGGCAACTCAGGAACATTTGTCGGAACTTGGCTTTGGCGGGGGAGGAATTTGAACTGCCCCGCTGGATAGAATTGATCGAAACTGTATCCAAGGCGATCGCCAACCCAGAAAATAGCTACCGCACCTTAGCCCCAACGGCGATCAAAGACATCAAACAAGCGCAAGAACTGGTACTTTCGGGTCAATCCGGGTCGATCGCACCGAGCGCAAAACTTCAGGGGCTGCTGCCGGCGGTTCTGGTTCCGGAAACGGATTTTGAAGATTTGTTGGCATTCGCTCAACCGGCTACGTCGAGGGCAAATTTGGTTTCTGTGGAGGATGCGGACTCTTATCGAACGGGCTTCGGCGATTCCCCGGATGGATTGAACAAGTTGCTGCCGACTATTTCAGGGCTGAGCATAGACGAGCTGTTCGACCAACTCGACGGCGGCGAGAGCGACGATTACAGCGGGGGTCGATCGCCCCAGTTCGACGATTCGCCCGGGTTCGGAGAATCGGATATGGAGACTGGTGCTTCGTGGCGCTCGACCCGCACCGGCCCGGAAGTGGGCGCTGCTGAACTCAACACTTTAGCTGACTTGTTTGACGGGGAGTCCCCGGATCTCGACGGCGCTTGGGAAGAAGAAGAAGACCTCGACTACGCGCAGTCTTCGAGGGTGCTAGTGGGGGGAATGCTCTTATCGGACGATGACAATTCCGGCGATTTTACTGATTTGTTGTTTGACGAATACAGTGCGGAAAATTCGGAAACGAACACTGCGCCTCCGATTGACGACCTCACGAGTTTGTTTGGGGAGGATTTGCTGTTTGGAGGCGAGCCAGACGGTGCGGCGGCGGCAAGAGGTCAGGAAAATGCGGGTTTGACGCAGCCGCTAACTGGCAAACAGCTTGAACCGCGTAACGGCCGGGGCGGTTTGGCTCGGGGAGACGGCCGAGGCGGCAAGAAGCTGACGGGGCAAGCTGAGGAAGATGCTCTCGGTACGCTTTTGGACGAAGTGGCGGCCCAAACTTCTGCTGTTGTTGCCGACAATGCTGATTTGGATAACTTTTTCGGCGATTTAGGCTTCTCTGAAGCAGCGGGGGTGGCGGGTGTCTCTTCCGAGTATGCTCTCAATCCTGACGCTTTCGACGCGGAATCCAACGAGCCGGCGTTCGGCGGCGATTCAGGGGATGGCTTCCTCGAAGCGAAGCCGGAAATAGATGATTTCGAGTTGCTCTCTGAGCTTGGGGAGGATTCGGATTTGAGCGAGCTGTTGGGCATTTCTTCTGGTTTCCTTTCTTCAGAAGGCGAAGGTGCCTCTTGGCGGGGCGATCGATATTTAGCTTCTGGCAGCAAACAAAACGAGGAAATTGGCAGCGTTTTTAACATGACACCAAATTCTGATTTAGATATCTCTGCGGATGGAAATTGGCTAGAAGATGCTTTCGGCCTGGAAGACGACTCTGTGCCACCGGCAAACCTGGATCTCGATGATACGGATTTAGATGCGCTGTTTGGGGATATCACCTCCGGCCCGATTTCTGAGGATGAGGAGACTGTGCGGGATCGGCAAGGATCTGCTACTTCCCGAGAGGCGGCGGATTTGGCTGAGCTGTTCGGTTCTGTACCTACGGGTACTGAGTATGACGGGGAAGCTTCGGGGCTAGTCAATGCGGATTGGCCCAATTTAGATGGGGATTCAGAATTGCCGAGTGCTGGTGCCGGGCTCTCGGAGGGCGACTTGGCGAGTTGGTTCTCGGGCTCGCCGCCGGCTTTTTCCGACGGAGGCGAGGCCGATTTGGCAGCGGTTGAACTAGGCGCTTTGTCCGGCCCTCCGGATGCGGAAATTTCCAGTGTCGATTCTGATGGCGGCGCTTTCGATTTGTTGGAGGATATGTTTGGCGAAGGGCTGGTGCTGCAGGCCGATGAAGGAGCAGCTCTTGATTTGGAGGAGCAACAGGCCCGACGAGGCGAGGGTTTGTTTGACGTGGGGGGTGCGGATTTGTTCGATCGACCCGAAACCGAGGCTAAAAGAGAGTCTCCGGGCGAGGATGATTTGTTTGAGGCGCTGGAAACGGATTTTGGTGCTCTTGATTTAGAGGCGGTGTCTGCAGAATCTCTCGACGGTATGTTTGATGGCGATGTTGAAATGCTTGCTGCTCTGGAAACCGGGGCGACTCTCAACAGCGAAGAGTTGGAGGGTTTTGATGATTTGTTGGATTCGATCGATGCTGGGTCTCTGGTGACTTCGGAACTGACGACGGGCTTTTGGGACGCTGACGATCGGGCAGCCCCGGTCGATTCCTCGGAGTTGGAAGATGAATCGCTGGCGGACTTTTTTAGTGCCGAATCAGGCGTCCCGGAGACAGAAGGCAATTTTGACGATTTAGAAGCGCTGTTAATTGCAGGGGGCGCGGGCGCGGCAATAGCTGCCTCTGGGGCAACAAATCCGAGTCCGGTAAATACGGAAGTTTTCTCGGATCTCGAAGAGCTGCTCAGCGAGAGCGCAACTATGCCGGAAATTCACGGGCTACGGGCGACAACTGCCAGTAAAGCTCCGCCCGCTGCTGCTGATGAGAGCGACGATGAATTTGGCGATTTGGAAAAACTGCTGGAAGATTCCAAGGACGGGGGCGGCCGCTCACAGGGGGAAGGCAATATCGGGGCGTCGGCGATCAACAGATCCAGGCGCAATGCCCGCGCGGGCGGGTTCGGCGACCAAACGATGCGGGTGCCGGTCAAGCAGCTAGATAACCTCAGCAATTTGATGGGGGAACTGGTGGTGAACCGCAACAGCTTGGAGCAAGACCAAGAACGGATGCGACAGTTTTTGGACAATTTGCTGCACCAGGTGACGCTGCTGAGCGATGTCAGCCAGCGGACTCAGGATTTCTACGAGCGCAGCCTTTTGGAGATTGCTTTGCTGGCAAACCGCCAGGGACACCGACCGGCTTGGCGCTCTGAGGAGTCGTCCCACCAACGCGAAAGCGCTTGGAGACCGGAGGAAATGGACAGGTTTACTCCTTTCCACAGTTTGGCTCAGGAGATTATCGAGCTGATCGTGCGGGTGCGGGAGTCGGCTGCTGACATTGAGTTTTTGGTGGATGAGGCGGATCAGGTGACTCGCCAATTGCGCCAAGTCACGACTCAACTGCAAGAAGGTTTGACTCGCGCCCGGATGAAGCCGTTTGCAGAGACGACCGATCGGCTGTTCCGGGCGGTGCGGGAAATTGCGATCAAGTGCGGGAAGCAGGCTCAGTTGCAGGTTGAGGGTAAGGATATTTTGATCGACAAGATGATTGTGGATCAGCTTTATGACCCGATGACTCACTTGGTGAACAACGCGATTACTCACGGGATCGAACCGCCGGAGGTGCGTCTGGCGGCCGGGAAGCCTCCGGTGGGTAGAATTACGATTCGGGCTTTCCACCAAGGGAATCAAACGGTGATTTCGGTTTCTGACGACGGGGCGGGAATTGACCCGCAAAAGGTGAAGGCGAAGGCGATTAAGCAGGGTTTGCTGACGGCGCCTCAAGCTCAGCGGATGTCGCGATCGGAAGTTTACGATTTGCTGTTTATGCCGGGTTTCAGCACTCAGGAGCAGGCGACGGAGTACGCTGGTCGGGGGGTTGGTATGGATGTGGTGCGGACTTCCTTGCAGGAGATTCGGGGGACTGTGGGGATTGATTCGACGATCGGCAAGGGGACTGTGTTTACCATCCGTTTGCCTCTGGTATTGAGCATTTCTAAGGCTCTGACTTGCATTAGCGATCGAGCTCGCATTGCTTTCCCGATGGACGGTGTAGAGGACATGATCGATGTCCCTCGCGATCAGGTGACAACCGGGGCTGACGGCCTGCCTTGCATTGAATGGCGCGGCTCCACCCTGCCTTTCCGCCCCCTGCGCGATTTGCTCGCTTACAACCGCCATTTGGGCCGGGGCAGCGTTTACGGGTTTAATACTGACGATGACATGATTTCGGTGATCGTGTTGCGGTCTGCTGGCAATTTTTTGGCGGTGCAGGTGGATCAGGTTTCGACGGAACAGGAAATCGTGATCAAGCAGTTGGAGGGGCCGGTGCCGAAGCCGATCGGGATTGCCGGTGCTACTGTGCTCGGGGACGGCAAAATTGTGGCGATTGCGGATGTTCTGGAACTGATCGATTTGGCTACTGGCAGGCTGCGGAAGGAAGCTGGCGGTACGCTTTGGGATGAAAGCGGCGATCGGGCTGCTGCGGAGGCTGCTGAGGAGAAAACTGAGCCAACTGTGCTGATTGTGGACGATTCGATTACGGTGCGATCGTTGCTTTCAATTACCTTTGAGAAAGCTGGCTACCGTGTCGAAGAAGCTCGCGACGGTAAGGAAGCTTGGGAAAAGATGAAATCCGGTCTACCTTGCGATATCGTGTTCTGCGATATTGAAATGCCTCGAATGGACGGTTTGGAGCTGCTTTCTCGGATGCAGAAAGATGCGGTTTTGTGTGAATTGCCGATCGCGATGCTAACTTCTCGCGGTGCTGACAGACACCGCCAAATGGCTTACAGTTTGGGCGCGAAAGGTTATTTCACTAAGCCTTATTTGGAGGAGCAGTTGATGGATGCTGCGGGTCGGATGCTCAAGGGTGAGGTTGTCGGTGCTCCGGTTGGTGTTTAA
>JAUBOH010000069.1:0-22516 GCA_036700145.1 Microcoleus occultus BM001215366 | reverse complement strand
ATTTCTAACTCCTGTGGGGGCAATTCGCGAATTGCCCCCACAGGAGTTAGAAATTGCCAACTCTCCTCAGTCTCAAAACGTTGCTGAAGCCAGCAAAGTTGCGGAGATCGGCAGCGAGACGGCCACCGCTGATGACCTCAGCATACAAGAAGACGCAGCACAAGTCACCTCTGTTTCCCAACTGTCCGACGTGCGGCCTACAGATTGGGCATTTCAAGCCTTGCAATCCCTAGTAGAAAGATACGGCTGCATTGCGGGATATCCCGACGGCACATTCCGAGGCAATCGGGCAATGACTCGCTACGAATTTGCCGCCGGATTAAACGCTTGCTTGGATCAAATCACGAAACAAATTAGCGGTTCTACTGGTAATTTAGTCAGCCGAGAAGATTTAGCATCTCTGCAAAAATTGCAAGAACAATTTGCAGCAGAATTAGCTACATTGCGCGGTCGAGTCGATGCTTTAGAAGCTCGATCGGCTGAATTGGAAGCCAACCAATTTTCAACTACTACTAAACTCAACGGATTTGCTTGGTTTAACCTGACAGGAGCTTTTGCGGGCGAGCGAGTCCGAGTTGAAGCAACAAGAAATGTGGCTCCGCTCGATCGGGTGGGCGGACGCGATCCGGTGACAAACAGACCAATTGTGCAGAGAGTGGACGACCCACAAATCACTTTCAGCCAGTTAGTTTGGTTGACCCTCACTACTTCGTTTACCGGGAAAGACGAATTGATTACACAGCTAGCTGTAGGTAACGGCAATTCCCCGGCAAACCAGTTTACTTCGGCGGGTTTTTTCAATACATTCGGCACTCCTTTTCTCGATCAAACTGCGGGAGGAAATCCCAATGAAGTTATCCTGCGGGAACTTTCTTATCGGTTCCCAGTTAGCAACAGCTTGCAAGTAGTAGTTGGGCCGAGAATTAATTTCTACCGCTACTTCGACAACAATAAATATAACTTTTTCGTAGACGGTGCGAGCAGCTTTAATTCTAACAACAGCCCTTTGTTAAGCGCTACCAGACGCGGTGCCGGTGCTTTGGCTTTGTGGGATATCGGCCGCCAATTGAAACTGCGTTTGGGTTATTTGGGCGAGAGTACGGAATTTTTGCCGACTTCGGTGTTTAATTCAGCTTCCAATCCGTCTCAAGGCTTGTTTGGGGGGACGAATACGACTACAGCAGAACTAACATTCAGTCCTAGCGATCGGGCAAATTTGCGCTTTCTGTACAGCCGTTCCAACATCCAGCAAATCGGCGGCTTAATTGGATCTCCTAACAGCAAGCCGTTGAACGGTGTGGCAGATGACGGTTTCGGCGGCCGCCTGGGGAATGCGACTGCGAATACTTATAGTTTCAATTTCGATTGGTCAGTCACTCGTCGCTTTGGTCTTTTCGGCCGCTACGGCTACGCCGAAACCAATATATTTCCCAAGACTAACCGACCCGACGGCACGATCAAAAATCAATCTTATCAGTTAGGACTTGCATTTCCCGATTTGTTCAAAGAAGGAGCTTTGCTTACGGTGTCATATTTAGTACCTTTTGACTTTACTGGCGGTCGGAGGTTTCTAGTTTCTGGCGGAGGGAATGGCGGCACTCAGTACGAAATTGAGGCAACTTATTATTTGCCTCTCACCGACCATATTTCGATCGTGCCAGCATTTTATGCGATCGGCAATGCGAATAATTTTGATAACAACCCGACAATTTTTGTGGGCAATTTGCGGACGCAGTTTAGTTTTTAGCTGCGTCATGTTTGATCGTTCGGACTTTAGTCCTTAAATGCTGAGGACTAAAGTCCGAACGATCAAACTAATACCAATTCTTGGGTTTGTTTGCTGAAAGACTGTATGCACCCTACAGATACTGTTGCATGAGTTTTCAGAATTAGTATAATTTTATAGTCATTGTTCGAGCGGACTCGATCTAATTCCCAATGGCCAATGCCCAATGCCCAATGCTCTTCGGCCCTCCCTACACAATTATTTAATGGGAATCTCGATGATAAATTCGGTGCCTTTACCGGGTTCGGAGATGCACAGCAATTTGCCGTTATGTTTTTCAACGACAATTTGGTGCGAAATTGATAAACCCAAACCTGTGCCTTTACCTACGGGTTTTGTGGTAAAAAACGGGTCAAACAAACGCACGATATTATCTTGGGGAATGCCGGGGCCGTTGTCTTTGATCCTAATGCAAATGCTCTTATTATCAATCGTTTCAGTTTTAATTGTAATTGTGGGACAAGAAGAATTTGCGTTGTTTTTTGTCTGGCTGCTATTTTCTTCCAATGCGTCCATCGCATTTGCTAATATATTCATAAATACCTGATTCAATAGTCCGGGATGACATTTTATTTTGGGTAGTTCTCCGTATTCTTTAATCAGTTCAATACCCTGCCAGTTTGCCTTGGCTTTCAGCCTGCTGTTCAACATTAACAAGGTACTTTCTAAACCTTCGTGAATGTCGGCTGGCTTGATTTTAGCTTCGTCGGTTCGCGAGAAATTGCGGAGAGTTTGAATGATTTCTACAATTCGCTCGCATCCTGTTTGCATCGAATTGAGCAATTTTGGCAAATCTTCTGCTAGAAATTCTAAGTCTATATCCTCGGCTTGTTTCTGAATTTTTGCTGGGGGATTTGGGTACTCTTCTCGATACATCTGCACGATTTCTAACAAATCGAGAACGTAGCCTCGGACGTGGCAGAGGTTGCCGGCGACAAAGCCAACTGGGTTGTTAATTTCGTGGGCAATTCCTGCTAGGACTTGTCCGAGGGAAGACATTTTTTCGGTTTGGACTAATTGCATTTGAGTTTGCTGCAATTCGCGCAATGCTGTTTGCAATTCCTGGGATTTTTGCCGATCGCGCGCAGCGGCGGCGGCCCGTTCTTCTTCAACTCCGATCGCCCCTGCAATAATCCCGATCAGCTTGCAGTCGGCTTCTGTGGGCGCGATCAACTCAGTGTAGAGAACGCAGACTGAACCCACGTAATTGTCGCCCAGCCGCACTGCTTGTCCCAGATAGCTTTGCAGTTGGTAGCGAATGACAGCGGGATCGATTTTGCCGTAGATAGTGTTCTGCAAGTCAGGAATCGCCACAGCCCGATCGCTTCCTTTGTGGCATACATCGGTGCAGATGTGGCCCTCGGCGCGATCGACCAGCGGGTAGTCCGGCGGCGTTTGCCAAGTCGCGATCGCGCGCAGCAGTCCGTCACCGACGCGGCTGTAGATGGCGCAGCTTCCGCCCAAAAGCTCGCCAGCTAAGGATGTCAGGCGTTGAATGTTGTCAGCGGCGTCGGTGGTGAATCCCAAAAAGCACTCGTTAATTTTGCTGAGGCGGTACTCTGCTTGTCGGCGCGCGGTCACGTCGCGGGAGTTGATCGCAATTCCGTTCACAGCGGGGTCTGCTAGCAAGTTAATGCCAACGCCTTCGACAAAACACCAAGAACCGTCAGCGCGCCGGAACCGACCTTCTAGGGCGATCGGATCGGCTGGGTTTGCGATCAGCATCTCATGCTGGGAAATGACCGCAGCAATGTCGTCTGGGTGGACGAAATCGAGGACGATTTCACCGACGAGTTCCTCTGGTTCGTAACCCAGAACTGTTTCTACAGAAGGGCTTTCGTAAACAATGCGGCCGCTTGCGTCGAGAATAGTAATGATGTCGGAACTGTTGAGAATTAGCGATCGCCACTTCGCCTCATTTTGCAATAAAGCTAGCTGGGCTTGTTTGCGATCGGTAATATCCTCCACCATTTCCAAAATAAACTGTGGCATTCCGTGACTGCTATCGATGACAGAGGCGCTGAGGCGTCCCCACCTGATGCTGCCGTCTGGGCGGAGATAGCGCTTCTCGATTTGGTAAGCTTGGCGCGATCGCGCCGCCAACTGTTGGCGCAACTCGCGCGAAGCCTGTGCGTCTTCCGGGTGCGCGCACTCGTCGAGGCCGACACCGCGCAGTTCGGCTTCCGATCGCCCTAGCATAGCTTGAAATGCGGGATTAGTAGCGATCGCCATACCTTCTAGAGTAGCGACTGCCATGCCGATCGCAGCGCGTTCAAAAATTGCCCGAAACCGCTGTTCGCTGTCCCGCAAAGCTGCCTCTGCTTCCACTTCTTGGGTGATGTCCCGCCCCGCGACTGCCATGCCTTTGCGCGAACCGTCGGGGTTGAACAGCGGCACTTTCCGCACTTCAAACAAATTGCTGCCGCCTGTGGGCAGGGGGACGATTTGGCTGCGATCGGTGATAGTGCCTGTTTCCCAGGTTGTTTCGTCGGTTTCCTGCCAAGAAAGCAGGATTTCTCTGACTCTGGCATCGGCGGTGGCGGCTAGTTCGGCAGTAGTTTTGCCGCGGTAGTCTGCGGTTTCCCAGCCCAAAAGTTTGAGGGCGCAGTCGTTGGCAATTAGCCAGCGCCCCTCGCTGTCTCTGAGGTTGATGGCGTCGGGCACGGCGTCGATCGCAGTTTTCAGCCAGTATTCTCGATCGCGCAGGGCTGCTTCGGCGCGCTTACGACCGGCAATTTCGGCAACTGTTCCTTCGTAGTAAAGGAGTTCGCCGTTTTCGCCCCGGACTTCGCGCACGTTTTCCGATATCCAGGTAGTGCTGCCGTCCGAGCGGAAAACACAGGACTCAAACTCTTTGAGGGAACCGCTGCGGCTGATTTCGGCGATAAATTCGGCACGGCGGCTGCGATCGGCGTAAAGGTTTTTTGCCGAACATTTTGCGATCATTTCTGCTGGGGAATCGTAGCCGTACATTCGGGCTAATGCGGGATTAGCGCTGAGGTAGCGCCCGTCGGGGGCGGTTTGAAATATGCCTTCGGTGGCGTTTTCAAAGATGCTGCGGTATTTGGCTTCGGCTTCTTTGAGGGCTTCTTCTGCCTGTTTGCGATCGGTGATATCAGCTTGGACGCCGATGAAGTGGGTGACGCAGCCGTTGCTGTCGCGCACGGGCGAGATGGTGAGTTCGTTCCAGAAGGGGGTGCCGTCTTTGCGGTAGTTTTTCAGAACTACTTTGCAGTCGTGTTGTTCTTGTAGGGCTATGCGGATTTGAGCGAGGGCTGCGCGATCGGTATCCGGGCCTTGGAGGAAGCGGCAGTTGTGCCCGATTATTTCGCTGCGATCGTAGCCTGTAATCTTCTCGAAAGCCTGGTTGCAGTAGATTACGGGCCTGTCGGGCCGCTTCGCGTCCGCGATCGCGATGCCGTTGCTGGTAGCTGCTAGGGCGCGATCGTACAGCCTCCATACTTCTTCTATTAAATTCGGTGCATTGCCGCCGGTACGAGTCGGCGATAGGGTTTCAGAAGGAATGCTTATATCGATCTGCATGAGTTTCTATCTTATTGAGTTTACGATCTCGCGACTGGCAGCATACCCTGCAAGTTTAACAGAATTGCCCTGTTTTCCGAAGGCAGAAGTTAGAAGGCTATTAGGCATAATTTTGGATATAAATTATACCAAAAAAATGTTAACTCCATCGTTTTAATTTATAATAGTTGTTGCTGCGTTCTCTCTCTCTCTGGTATAGTCTAATTGGCAGAGTTTAGTCGGCTTACTGGTTCGCCCTAATATTTTCGCTCTCATCCAAAAAATAGAGCGTCCGGCTCTAGTGAAATATTTTTAGTTAAATGATTCAAACTCTGCTGAAACAAACCGATTCAAGATTAATTTTGAACGATCGCGGCAAGTTCCAAAATATTGTCGATCGCGAAAGTCGGTTCTAAGGCGAGACACTCAGCGCGATCGCCGTAGCCGTAAGCGGCCCAACAAACATCTATACCAGCATTTTTAGCAAACAGCAAATCAACCGCTGTATCGCCAACCATTAAAACCTGACTGTTATCCAACTCCGGGAACAGCGGTTTAATAATCGAGTAAAAAACAGCCGGATTTGGCTTCTGAATTATTTGTCCGTTATCACCTAAAATTAAATCAAACAAACCGTTAATCCTCAATTTTTCCAGAAACACATTCACAAAACTAACGTGTTTGTTGCTAAAAACTCCCAGGCTCAAGCCAGACTTGCTCGCCAACTGCAAGAGTTGCTTTGTCCCCGGAAATAAATCTAGCTGCTTTTCACCTTCTGTCCGATAAAAAGAGCGGTAAGTTTCCACCCATGCGGGAATTGCCCTTTCCTCGATCGCCGGATGAAGGAATTTGAAAGTATTTGGTAAATTGATACCGATCGTAGCTCTAATTGTCTCAGCAGCAGGCGGGGCAATATTGAAACTTTCAAAAGTTTTAGTAATGCAAGATATAATGGCTTTATGAGTAATTGCCAAAGTGCCGTCAAAGTCGAAAATAATTAACTTGTACTGACTCATATTCCGTTCCCAATGTGAAGTATAATCTTTAAACATTCAAGAGGTCAACATGAGTGTCACCGAAAAACCCGAACTTCTAGTAACAGATTTTACAGAATTTCCCGACCACACTCAATTACCAGACTCCGACGGTACTTTTGTGAAAAACTTTCAAGAACTCCCTCAAAGTATCCTGCTAACAACATCTGTTCGACCCATTTTAGACCAACTTCATCCCGACGGACAATACTGCATCGGTCAAGATTCAGGTATTTATTGGCGAGTCCCGCAACCCCCAGAACCCCTAGCCAGAGGAGCCGAAGCACCAGATTGGTTTTACGTACCCGACGTGCCGCCAACTCTCGACGGAAATATGCGGCGTTCCTATGTAATGTGGAAAGAATTAATGCCGCCGTTAATTATACTAGAATTTGTTTCTGGAGATGGCAGCGAAGAAAGAGATAAAACTCCAATAAAGGGTAAATTCTGGATTTACGAGCAGATTATTAGACCGGCATTTTACGGAATCTATGAAGTCAAAAAAGCTCAAATAGAATGCTATCATTTGGTAGAAAATAGATTTGAGTTAATGCCGAAAAATCAGCGCGGACATTACCAAATTGAGCCAATGGGATTGGAATTAGGTATTTGGCAAGGAGTTTATCAGGGTGTAGAATTGCCTTGGATGCGCTGGTGGGATGCTAGCGGGAATTTGCTGCTGGCTGCTGATGAACGGGTAGAACAAGCAGAATTTGTCGCCGAACAAGAACGACAAATGCGAATAGAAGCTGAGTTACGAATTAAAGCTTTAGAAGCGCGTTTGCGAGAGTTAGAAGCAGGCTAAAATTAATGCCCGGTTTGTAGTAAGGACTTTAGTCCTTAATAGTAGAGCATCAAGGACTAAAGTCCTTACTACAAACAAATTTTATTTGCTTGATTTGATATAAATTTAAAAAAAGATCGCTTCTAATCCAGAAGCAGCTTGTATTATTTGATAAGTATTTTGTAGCTTTGTGTAAATCCTATGGCATTAATTGTTCAGAAATATGGCGGGAGTTCGGTTGGTACAGTCGATCGCATTCTAGAAGTAGCCCGACGAGTAGTCAAGACAGTACAGCTTGGCAACTCCCTGGTTGTGGTACTTTCGGCAATGGGCAAAACTACCGACGGTTTAGTGAAACTCGCCAAGGAAATTTCCCCCAATCCCAACAAGCGGGAAATGGATATGTTGCTCTCCACTGGGGAACAAGTATCGATCGCACTTCTGAGTATGGCATTGCAGGAAATGGGACAACCCGCCATTTCCCTCACCGGAGCCCAAGTCGGCATCGTCACCGAAGCAGCCCACACCCGCGCCCGGATTTTGCGGATCGATCCGACTCGCATCGAAAGCCAGCTAAACAGCGGTAAAGTCGTTGTCGTTGCAGGTTTCCAAGGCATCACCGATGCCGGAGAATTGGAAATTACCACCTTGGGGCGGGGCGGTTCCGACACAACAGCAGTGGCCCTCGCCGCAGCGCTGCGGGCCGACAAATGTGAAATTTATACCGACGTGCCCGGAATTTTG
The DNA here is from genome assembly GCA_036700145.1 of Microcoleus occultus BM001215366. Lineage (GTDB taxonomy): Bacteria > Cyanobacteriota > Cyanobacteriia > Cyanobacteriales > Microcoleaceae > Microcoleus. Next base: position 14,646 of record JAUBOH010000069.1, on the reverse strand, counting down.
ACTACAGATCCGCGCTTGGTGGCTGACGCGCAGTTGATGGATGAGATCACTTGCGACGAAATGCTGGAATTGGCGAGTTTGGGCGCAAAAGTGCTGCACCCCAGGGCGGTAGAAATTGCCAAGAATTACGGCGTGCCGCTGGTAGTGCTTTCTAGCTGGAGCGACGCCCCCGGTACGCGCGTGGTGTCGCCTCCCCCCCAACCGCGCCCTTTAGAGGGCTTAGAGCTCGCAAAAGCGGTGGATGCGGTGGAATTTGACTTGGATCAGGCGGGGGTGTCGCTGTTGCGTTTGCCCGATCGCCCGGGAGTAGCAGCGCGGTTGTTCGGTGCGATCGCGCAGCAAAATCTCGATGTAGACTTAATTATCCAGTCAATTCACGAAGGAAATACCAACGATATCGCCTTCACCGTAACGCGAAATTCTCTGCAACAAGCCACCGCAGTTGCTGATGCAATTATCCCCGCCCTCGGCAAAAATTCTCGGCCCGAATTGGGAGAACCGGAAGTGAAAGCCGAAGAAAGACCGATCGCTAAAGTTAGCATTGCAGGCGCGGGAATGATCGGGCGTCCGAGGGTGGCGGCGCAAATGTTTAAAACCTTAGCAGATGCGGGAATTAACATTCAAATGATTTCCACATCCGAGGTGAAAGTTAGCTGTACGATCGATGCTGCGGATTGCGATCGGGCAGTTGCCGAACTCTGCAAAACATTTGAAGTTGTCAATTCGCCTGTAGCGCTGCATTCTTCATCCCAAAAACCGCCCGCAGTCCGCGCCGTTGCGTTGGATCTCAATCAAGCGCGTTTAGCAATTCGCCATTTGCCCGATCGGCCAGGAGTCGCCGCCAAACTGTTCGGAATATTAGCCGAAGAAAACATCAGCGTAGACACGATCATTCAGTCGCAGCGCTGCCACAATATCGATGGTATTTTAACTCGCGACATTGCATTTACCGTCGCCCAAATTGATGCAGAATCTGCTAAAATAGTCTTGGAAAAAGCCGCCCCCGAATTCGGATGGGGCGAAGTTGCAGTCGATACAGAAGTTGCCAAAGTTAGCGTTGTCGGTTCCGGGATGGTAGCGCATCCGGGAGTAGCTGCAAAGATGTTTGCAGCGCTTTCCCAGCAGCAAATCAACATTCAAATGATTGCCACTTCCGAGATTAAAATTAGCTGCGTAGTCGATGAAGAACAAGGTGTCATAGCTTTGAAGGCAATTCACACAGCCTTTGAACTTGCGGGCACCGAAAAAATCCAAATTCCCGCTTAACAAAGGTTCGTAGTAAGGACTTTAGTCCTAATAATGTAGGGTGCGCAGTCCGCACCTTACCGAATTTCAGAATATGAGGCTGTGTTAGGATCGAATTGGCGATCGCCCAAAAAGGATTTAATCTTATGACTGTAGCGAACGAACAGATTACTAATAGCAGTAGTAATAGCGGGTTATCAAATTTCCGCATCACTATCGAACGTCTGATCGAACTTTTAGATTTAGAAGAAGAGGATGAGTACGGGATTTTGAGACCGACCGAGTATGCTTTCAGGACAGCGATGAAATTGGTTGTTGAGGCTTATGATAGTATGGGTAACAATTTTCCTAAATGCTCGACTGGTACAGATGATCGAGGTAGTATTACACTAGATTGGACAAGCTTAGATCCAGAGCGTACAGTCCGCCTATTTTGTCCCTTCAGTGCAGAGCAACCAGTTGATATCTATCACCATGCAAAGAATGAAAATGCAGTTGAAGATATCGCTTCATCATCAACATTAGTTTACTGGTTGCAGTGGTTTAACAAAAGATGATAGAACAATCTTCAGGGAATGTGTCAGAGTTTGAAGAATTATCTGATAATGCAGTTGTTTACCGAGCTCTCCGAAAAGGATGGATAGATCGAGATAGATCGATCGTCAAATCGGATGCCTACTATTTGCGCCAACGTATAAACGAACAGGGTATTTCTGTCAATTTTTCCATAGAGCAATCTTTGAAAGCATTGAAAAATTGTGAAGGAGTTGCTAGCATTAATGTATGCGAGATTCGAGAACTAGGTCTAAACGTAGTACGCGACTCTTCATCTCATGGCATTATTATAGGCTTACCCTATCGTGAAGATAACCGTCCAAAAGCTGATGAGCTTGCACTTTTGTTGGCAAGACAGTCTCAAATTGTATGGGAATCTTTGTCAAGATAGTGAAACAAGTTGTTCAGATATTGCATTTTTTTCTACAGGATGAAGTGCATCATACAACAAATTTTGACTTAATATTTCTTGCGCGAGATCCTCCACGACGGGCACGCAAACCGAATTCCCAATTTGCTTGTAACTTTCCCCCGCACTCGCACAACTCTTAAAATCTTCAGGGAAACCCATCAGACGGTAGCATTCCCTCAGCGTCAACTTTCTCACCAAATCTCGATCGGGAAAATAGATAAAAAACCGGCCCGATGTTTCTTGCGAAGGAATAGTCGGATGCACGCCATCCACCGAATAAATGCGATTCGGCTGTCGGTGAACCCTCGATAAATGTTCTGTATTCGGCCTCACGCCAGTTTTCCAAGTACCTTTATTTCTGTAACCTACAAATAAAAGTCCCGAATCTTGCTTTCTCGGATACTCAATTAAAGTATACTCGGATTTGTCCAATATTTCAAAATCCCCAGTCTCGTCTAGAAATTCCCTGAGTTTTGGCGGAAACTTGGTTTTAAGTCGAGAAAAATTGAATTTTTTACCCTTAGTTGCAATAATGAATATTCGTTCGCGGTGTTGGGGAATCCCAAAATCTTTAGCGTTCAGCATTTTGCAATTTACGCTGTATCCCAAATCTTCAAGGCTGGCAATAATTACTTTTAAGGTATTTCCCTTGTCGTGATGGATTAAATGCTTGACATTTTCCAGAACAACAACTTTAGGCTGCTTGACTTTGATGATTTTACAAATCTCGAAAAACAGCGTCCCTCTCGTATCTTCAAAACCCAGCTTTTTGCCGCAGATGCTAAAAGGTTGACACGGAAACCCGGCTACTAAAATATCAAAGTCTGCTAAATCGGCGGGATTGATGTTGCTGATGTCTGCAAAAGGAACTTCGCCGAAATTATCTGCGTATACTTCCCGGCATTTGCTGTTAATTTCGCAGGAAAAAACGCATTCAAATCCCGCTTTTTCAAAACCTTGTCTGAAACCTCCTATTCCTGAAAACAAATCTATAAATTTCATCTATAATTTAATACTAACTTTTACTCAACCCCATGATAACAGCAGAACCCCGCGCCGGACACGGCGAAAGCCTTTGTCCCTACATATCTCGCGTAGATTGCCGATCGCCCACAATTCCCCCCACATCCAACCAAGCAACCTCCCAAACTTGTCCCGCAGCCGACTAAACTAGAAATAGCAGAACCAAATACAGCCATTATCTACTTCCTTTTACCAACCATGAGTCAAACCTTGGACAACCTCACCGCGATCGATGACAACCTATCCAAACGCCACATCGACCTCGATCCGGGCGGCTACTTCATCATCTATGTCGATCGCACAACCAGCTCAATCTGCGCCAAACACTACACCAACATCATCGACGATAGAGGCCTCGCAGTCGATCCCGAAACCGGCAAACCCATCCCCGCCCGCGGCAAGGTAGAACGTACTGAAGTCACACTTTTTACCGCCAGAACCGCGAAAGAACTTTGCGTCAAAATCCTAGAAGAAACCCGCCCCAGCCCGGTGACAATGTTCGATCACGCGGCTTATCTGGGACGGGAATTTGTGCGGGCAGAAATTGCTTTATTGAGCGATCGAGAATACATTCAAGATTAGTGCAACCGATCGCATCTGAATAGCACCAGATTACGAAAAACCTTGATACCAGAAATAAGTCACCATCGGAATTACTGTCGCCAACACCAACAGCACAACCACAATAACTGTGGCATTGCCTTGATCTGTGTCTTCAGCTTTTTTAAATGTGCCTTCAACTTGAATATTGTCAACAACTTCAGGCGCGCCCGGATCGGGTTGGCCAGACAAAACAGTTGCAATTCGCGAACTGGCTGCGGCAAATGCTTCGTTGTACTTATTGCCTTCCCGCAATGGCACTTGCACAGTTTCCCCAGCTACACTCTGGGCAATTTCATCGCCTAGCAGCGATTTAACCCCTTCTCCGGTGCGAATTGCCGCGCTGTTGGTAACAGTGTCGAGAACGAGTAAAATTTGATTAGCCTGGTCTTCTTTTGCGGGAAACCACTGTTCAAACAGTTGGTCGGTGAAAGTGGCAGTCGTTTCGCCGTAGTCTAAGCGGCGGATGGTGACAAACCGAACTTGTTTGCCTGTTTGCTTTTCTAAGTTGTCGAGTTCGCTGGTGATAGTGCTTTCGCTGCTGCGGCTGAGCACCTCGCCTTTGTCCCACACCCAAGTTCGATCGCCCGCCGACAACACCGGCAATTCGTACACGCCAGTCGCCAATGCCGGTAATACCGCCATCTGGGAGGCGATTAGGGCGATCGCCATCGCCGCCGCCAAAGCTTGGAGATATTTTCTCCAGTTAAATAATTGCTTTCCGAGTCTGGTCATGAGGTTAACCGTAAAACTAACTTTTTCCCAAAAACATTATACAAACAGTTTCAAACCCCCAAGACATACTTGTGCAGCTAATTCCGAGTACCGAATACAGCGCCAGCAGAATCGCGGTTGAAGGTAAAATTCATTTTATGCAGGGCAATATTTACAATTAGCTAGCCAGTCGAACTCCCCGCCCGATGATTTTAGGATTTTAACTATGGAACCAGCAGACACTTATAAAGGTTGGATTATTCAATCCCAGAAAGTCTTCTACGTCGAGGTTTGGGATAGCCGCGGCAACCGCCACGTCGCCGTCCAAAATGCCAAGACTGAGGAGGAGGCTTTGGAATTAGCTAAAAAGTGGATTGACAAGTATGAGTCAAAACCCGGAAGAATGCCGATCGACGTACCGCATCCTTTCGGAGACATGATCGATATGCCATTTTGAAGTCATTAGTCATTAGTCATTAGTTAACAGTTAACAGTTAACAGTCAACAGTCAACAGTCAACAATTCTCAGCTTTCTGCTAAGAAAGTCCTCGCAATTTGCAGGTATTTTTTACCAAGCTTTGAGCAAATTCATCGAACCTTTTAGATAGTTTTTCATCCAACAATTTACCGTCAGGACTAAAAGCTTTCCAAGCTTCTCCGATCGCAATTTGTTCGGGAATCACCCAAGCGTGAACCCATCTCAAAATGGTTCGCAAATCGTTAAGGGCGTTGCTGTTAACCTGCCCTCCCAACACGCTGATCGAACCCGCAACTTTTCCGTCCAAATGCTCAAAACTCATCAAATCCAGGGCATTCTTGAGAACACCGCTGACGCTACCGTGGTACTCCGGCGTTGCCAAAATCAAGCCGTCGGCTTGGCGTACCGCATTCCGCAGCTTTTCCACATCTGGGTAATCGTGATAATGATTCTCTCCGTCGCAAAACGGCAGGTCGATCGATCGCAAATCCAATATTTCAACTTCCGCGCCCAGGGCGCAGGCCCGCTGTGCTGCTACATTCAATGCCATCTGGCTGTATGAACCAGCCCGCAAACTTCCGCCAATGCCGACAATCTTTACCATAGATTTGAAAAAGCAGCTAAAACGTACTCATTACGACTATGATTAGTTTAGCGAGTTCGATCGGCAACTGTCAATCGATTTGGGATTTGAGATTTTAGATTGTGCGATAAGCGATCGCACGGACTCGGTAGATACCGATCGGGTGCGTCGCCCGGAGTGCAATCTGCAAGTAAGATAGAAAATCTGGGAGCGACGCACCATACAAAGGGCGGGTTGAGCTAATAACCTTTGCAGAAAACAAATCGACCCATCCAAAACCCGCCCTGTTGTTAAAATAAATGAACGTAGCAAACCAAAAGCGGTCAATCTTGGCAGTCTTCAACCTTGGGCACAGCAATATGAAAAATTTTTGGAAACACGCATGGCTGGGGCATCTAGCTGTAAATAAAGACAAGTCGAGCCAGAATCCTAAAAAATCAATTCCAGGACGGAATATGAGGCGCATCCTGGGCAGTTTGGTGATTTCTCAAGGAATATTGCTCTCGACCCCGGTGTTTGCCGACAGCGCGCCAAACACCAACAGCGGGCAAAACACGATGAGTTACAGCCAACTGATCGACAAAATAGAAAAAGGGCAAGTCAGTAAAATCGAAGTAGACGAAACTCAAAGAACTGCCAGAGTTAAGCTAAAAGATCAAAAAAGCGATCGCGAACAATCAGTTACTCTCTTCGACTACAACAACCGAGAACTGTACTCGCAAATCCGCGCCAAAAAGATCGACTTTGAAGTCAAACAAACAGCCGACAACACCGCAGCAGTAAGTTTAGTAGTAAACTTGCTGGTAATTTTCGCAGTGCTGGCAGTGCTGATGGCAATCCTGCGCCGATCGACCCAATCGCAAGGAAATGCCATGAACTTCGGCAAATCCAGAGCCCGTTTCCAAATGGAAGCGAAAACCGGCGTGATGTTCGACGACGTAGCAGGCATCGAAGAAGCTAAAGAAGAACTGCAAGAAGTCGTGACATTTCTCAAAAAACCCGAACGCTTCAACGCCATCGGCGCCAAAATTCCCAGAGGAGTTCTGTTAATCGGGCCTCCGGGAACCGGCAAAACGATGTTGGCAAAAGCGATCGCAGGCGAAGCAGCCGTCCCTTTCTTCAGCATCTCCGGTTCCGAATTTGTCGAAATGTTCGTCGGAGTCGGCGCCTCCCGCGTCCGCGACTTGTTCCGCAAAGCTAAAGAAAATTCCCCCTGCATCGTCTTCATCGACGAAATAGACGCCGTAGGCAGGCAGCGCGGCGCTGGTATCGGCGGCGGAAATGACGAACGCGAACAAACTCTCAACCAGTTGCTGACAGAAATGGACGGCTTTGAGGGTAACAGCGGCGTGATTGTGATTGCAGCTACCAACCGCCCCGACGTGCTCGATACTGCGCTGCTGCGGCCAGGCAGGTTCGATCGGCAAGTAACGGTAGATTTGCCCAGTTACAAAGGGCGTTTAGGGATTTTGCAAGTCCACGCGCGCAACAAAAAACTCGACCCAGAAGTTGCCCTAGATACGATCGCCCGCCGCACTCCCGGCTTTTCCGGCGCCGACTTGGCAAACTTGCTCAACGAAGCAGCAATTCTCACCGCGAGACGGCGCAAAGACACGATTAGTAACTTAGAAATTTACGACGCGATCGACCGGATCACGATCGGACTCACCCTCAACCCGCTGCTCGACAGCAAGAAAAAGTGGATGACAGCATACCACGAAATCGGACACGCCCTAGTTGCAACAATGCTCAAAAATGCCGATCCGGTGGAAAAAGTAACGATTATTCCGCGATCGGGCGGCATCGAAGGCTTTACCAGCTTTACCATAGACGACGAAATGATCGACAGCGAAGGTTTGAGGAGTCGGGCTTTGTTGTTAAACCGGATTACAGTAGCTTTGGGGGGACGGGCGGCGGAGGCAGAAATTTATGGCGATGCTGAAATCGACACCGGTGCCGGTAGCGATCTCAGAAAAGTTGGCAGTCTCGCTAGGGAGATGGTAACGCTTTACGGAATGTCGGATTTGGGGCCTGTGGCTTTTGAAAGTCCGAACAGTGAGGTGTTTTTGGGGCAGAACTGGAATTCGCGAAGTGAGTATTCCGAAGAAATGGCAACCAAGATCGATCGGCAAGTCCGGGAAATCGCCTTTCACTGCTACGAAGAAGCTCGCCGGATCATCCGCGAAAACCGCGCTTTGGTAGACAAGCTTGTCGAAGCGCTGTTAGAAGAAGAAACGATCGACGGCGATGAATTCCGCCAAATTGTCGATCGATACACCAAGTTGACAAAAAAAGAGCTGGCACCAACATAAACAGTCATTAGTCCTTGGTCATTAGTCAGTAGTCATTAGTTATTAAAGTTTGTAGTGAGGACTTCAGTCCTCATCATCTGAAAAATCAGGACTAAAGTCCTTACTACAAACCAAGAAAAATGACTGATGACTGATGACTAATGACTCACTAAGATTGTTGCGCGTACATTTCCCGGAGTACCAAAGCCGGATCTACCCAGCGCCCCCCGTACTTCAAGCCCCAGTGCAAGTGAGGCCCAGACGTGCGGCCGGTCATCCCGACTCTGGCAATTCTCGCACCGGCCGGCACTGTTTGACCCTGCCAAATTTGTAAAGTACCTTCGCGATCGGTATAATAACGCCCGCCGTTAGCCGTTAGCACCCGCCCCCTGAGATGACAGTAGATGTGTTCCCAATCTCCCGATCGCACGATCATACCAGTGCCGCACCTGCCGTCTTCCCAAACTTCGGCTATTTGGCCGCCCCACCAATTGCGAATGTAGCTACCTTCGGGCGCCGCCATATCCAAACCGTAATGAAAATCCCCGCCGCGGGGGCCGAACGGGGAAGTGTATATTTCAAAATTTTCGACTGGGAAAGAAGCTTCTTGCCACAAATTACCCGTCGCTACTTTGCTTGGTAAGCCAGACTGAGCTGTTACCAACTGCTGCTGCAAATAAGGGCCGATCAAAACAATGCCGATCGAAAGTGCCAGCAGCAGCATCTGTCTGAGACGAAAAAAGCGTTTTACCGTCAGCGGGCCTCTAGAGTCTTGCAGGATTTTTTTCACGGCGAACAAGTTGAATGTGTGTGCGAGTGTGCGTTGAGGAGTGCCAATTCGCTGCAAGATGGCGTCTGAGCTCTACCCTTCCGAAAGCGAATCAGTTTATCAACAACGTGTATCTTACTCCATCCAAAACCCGTGTCAAGGCTTCCGGGTGAATGCCGGTGGGTGAGGCAAAAAAATTGGCCTCAAAATTTCGGCTGCGGTTGAATTCGATCGAGCCTTTGTTTGACACTATAGTAGTTCGGGGATTTTGGATGTCATCCAAAATCTCAAATTCATAACAGATATCCAGCAATGCTTACTGAAATTTTTCCCTTTAGTTTTGCCATAGATGCAACCGCGATCGCCGGTGCGTCATTATGGTCTTTGGCCCTGTATTGGGGCTTCTCGCCCCTCAGCGAATGGGTGATGCTGCAACTGGCCCGCTGGATGAATTTTGCCGAAAGATCCCTCTATACCTCCGAAGCCGAGTTTGAGAAGACTCGCCAAGCTAGAGAAGCTCAAAATGCCTTTTACGCTTCGCTGTTGAGCATTCTGCCCTTTTTGATTGCGGGCGGATTGTGCAATTGGGGCGTAGAATTTTCTCTGGGTACTGGTTGGGCCGTATCTATGGGTACGATCGCCTGTATAGGAGGCGGCGTCTACGAACTCGGCCGCCGAGACGGCGAGAATTCTTAGGGGATTTTAGATTTTGGATTTTGGATTGTGGACAGTCCTGGACGCGCGGGTGGTCAGAAACCGGGTTTTTGCGACAATATTTCGTTGTCACCCGCCGATTAGCTAAAAAACCCGGTTTCTGTTGTCGAAGCGCGTCCAGGACTGTACGATCGTCGCTCAAAAATATCGCATTAACCGTAATTTGACTCAGGATGTTTGCCTAAAAGTCGCAGTTGCCGTTCAGTTATTAAATTAACACTCATTGTTTTAAATCCCAACTAATTTATCAAATAAATTCCATGAAATTTAAACCAGAATTAACATCATTAAATCAAGCCCGCGCCGCCTTCCAAAAAATCTGGGGATACGACGACTTTCGGCCGCCCCAAGCAGAAATCGTCGGCAGTTTATTAGCCGGAAAAGATACAATTATAATTATGCCCACAGGTGGCGGCAAATCAATCTGCTTTCAACTACCAGCTTTGTTGCAAACAGGCTTAACTTTGGTAGTTTCGCCGTTAGTCGCACTGATGGAAAATCAAGTGCAAGAATTGCGCGATCGCAATCTCCCCGCTTCCCTCCTCCACAGTCAATTACCAATACAGCAGCGCAGCCAAACTATGCAATCGCTGCTACAAAATAAATTGAGATTGCTGTACCTATCTCCCGAAACATTGCTCAGCAAACCAGTCTGGGAAATCATCAGTCAACCGCATATACAAATTAATGGTTTAATATTAGATGAAACTCATTGCTTAGTCCAGTGGGGCGATACATTTCGACCAGCTTATCGGCGTTTGGGTACTGTGCGATCGGCTTTGTTGAAAGCTAAACCAGCAAACAGTAAAATTGCGATCGCCGCTTTCACCGCTACCGCCAATCCCGAAGCACAGCAGACAATCAAAAAAGTCTTACAACTGCAAAAGCCGGAAGCATTTCTGCTAAGTCCTTACCGTTCCAACTTACACCTACAAGTGCAAACAGTTTGGACTCCGAGGGGACGCAAGCAGCAGTTGTTGAATTTTATCAAAGCTCGACCAAAACAAGCAGGTTTAGTGTATGTTCGGACTAGAAAAGATAGTCAAAAATTGGCGGATTTGCTGGAAGAAGCGGGATATCAAACAGCCGCATATCACGCTGGTTTAAGTCCAGAAGAACGGCGAAAAATCGAAAAAGCTTGGCTGAACAATCAGCTTAAATTTGTAGTTTGTACCTCAGCATTCGGTATGGGAATTAACAAGCCGGATGTCCGGTGGGTTGTTCACTATCAAGCACCTTTGTTATTGTCAGAATACATTCAAGAAATTGGTAGAGGCGGACGCGACGGCAAATTGGCGATCGCCCTGACGTTAATTAGCGAACCGACGGGCTTGCTATACCCGGAAGACAAACAAAGAAAGGAGTTTTTTGAGGATAAATTGCGATCGCAATATCGAGAAGCGCAGCAGCTAGCTAAAAACCTCCCAGTTAAAGGTAATGTAGATGTAGTTTCGCGGGAATTTCCCGAAAGTGCGATCGCCCTTTCGATTTTGCACAGCAGCGGACAATTAACATGGCAAGATCCTTTTAATTATGTTATCAATAAATCTGCACAGCAGAAAGCCGAAAAACCAAATTTTACCGTCGCTGAGGAAATGGTAAAATACCTTAAACACAAGGAATGTAGGTGGCAATTTTTGCTACAAGCTTTTGGGTTTGCAAATGAAGCTAAATCAATGCGGTGCGGACACTGCGATAATTGTCGGTGATTTGAAGTTAGTCACATCCTCGAGCGTTCGGCGGTTGAAACCGCTACTACACAAACAAAGTCCGCCTCCGCAGACTAAGAAATACGAAAAAAAGTAAATGATAGAAATAGACACGGAACAAATGTATACAGTCGAAAATACAGGGGAATTGAATCAAAATAATGTTAATCAACGATTAGATATTTGGCTGTCAGACCAGATTCCAGATTTATCCCGATCGCGCATCCAAACCCTCATATCACAAGGCAACGTCAAAGTCAATGACGAAACTTGTACGTCGAAAAAAATATCAGTAAAAACGGGCGATCGCATCCACCTCACTTTACCCGAAATCCAGCCCACTTCCTTACAACCCGAATCAATTCCCCTAGATATCCTCTACGAAGACGATAGCCTAATTATCATCAACAAACCCGCCGGATTAGTCGTCCATCCCGCCGCCGGACATTCAGACGGTACATTAGTCAACGCCCTTTTAGCCCACTGTCCGTTATCCGCAATCGGCGGAGTTCAAAGGCCGGGAATCGTCCACAGATTAGACAAAGATACAACAGGGGCGATCGCGATCGCCAAAACCGACATCGCCCACCAACACCTGCAAGCCCAACTCAAAACCAAAACCGCCCGCCGCGAATATTTAGGCATAGTTTACGGCGTTCCCAGCGCTGAAACAGGCACAATAGATTTGCCGATCGGGCGACATCCCACAGACAGAAAAAAAATGGGTATAGTACCAGTAGAAAAAGGCGGCCGCCCTGCAATTACCCACTGGACAATCAAAGAAAGAATTGGCAACTATTGCTTAATGCACTATCAATTAGAAACCGGCCGCACCCATCAAATTCGCGTCCATACAGCCGAAATCAAACATCCGATTGTCGGCGACCCGATGTACAGTTGCAACCGTTCTGTAGGCGTCAATTTAACCGGACAAGCCCTCCACGCATGGAAGTTGACATTGCAGCATCCAATCTCGGGAGAATCTATAGAGGCGATCGCACCTTTGCCCGAACAATTCAACACGTTGTTAAAAATACTGCGCCTCCGCCGTTTGTAGTAAGGACTTTAGTCCTTTCTTTTATTATTCAGAAAGAAGGACTAAAGTCCTCACTACGAACCTTTAACGGTTAATAGACAAAAATATGAGTTCTGAGTTTTGGATTCCAAGCTTACTAAAAAACTCGAACCTCAAAACTCAAAACTCAAAATTTTCTCAGACTAAAAGTCGATCGCCCGACACAACTAAGCGCACCAGGTATCATCAATTACCGGCGACGGGGAACCATCGTCTCGATATTGATATTAGCCAGAGCCACGCGCTGCGGCGGAGTAGCCGGCATAGGCATATTGCGCGCCATAGCCAAATAGCCCGACGGATCGCCAGCCTTCGCTTGCTGCTCTTGAGGAACAAAACGGCGAACAGTCGTCTGCCAGATGATTTGCGGGAAGCCAAGCTGCGAGCGGTGGTACTCACCGTAGCGAGGCGTCTTCAAGTTGAAAGGAGTTTCCCCTCCAACTCGCTGAGGCAAAATTCGGCGCTGTTGGTAAGGCACTGTATCGTAACCGAACCTTTCCAGGTACTCTTCGCTATTGACCAACTCGTCAATAAACCCTTGAGGCCCTTTAGTAGCCACCACGATCGACCAAGCAATCTTTTCGCGATCGCTGTACACATCCCGGCCCAAAACGCGCTGCACGCACATTTCCACAAACCGGTAGTTGCTGTTAGTTTGGTAATTCCGCTCCAAAAAAGGAGCCGAAGTCGCCAAACCGCGAATAAAATCGCGTACCGTAATTTGGCCGAACTTGAGTTGCGACTCCAAAAACTTTTGGCGGTTGCTCTTGAGGATTTGGTGTTCGCTGTAAATCTGGCGATATCCAGCCCAAATCAAATTTTCCATGTCTCCAGACGAGAGCACATTTTCAGTTGTGAAAATTCTCGGCTGCTCGTCGCCCCCTACTTCATAACCAGCAACGCGCTGGTTTTGGCTCTTGGGGGCGTAGCTTAATAAAGGAAGCGCCACGTTAAAATCTCCGTTATCTCAAATTTCAGAAATAGTTGACACCGCGAGCTGCCAGCATAACGGATACAACTAACCAACATACAGATTAGGGGATTCGGGCAATCTAAATCTGGTTTTCCTGAATTTTTGCAACAATCTGTAATATTTGTTGTCAGTTGACTGTTGACAGTTAACGGTTAACGGTTAACGGTTGACTGTCAAATTACCAACCCAGAGCTGAGTAAAACTCGCTGGGAGGGGCTTTATCCTCTGCTGGTTGCTTCGCTGCACCCGAGTCGGGTTCCACCCGAATTTCCGTGCAAAAAGTCGAAGTGCTGAAACCGCCAAAGCGCTTTACACTACTCGTCCGCATCCGCACGTTCGGATTAGGAAACCAGAAACGCTCGATCGAACTCATCGTCTCGTATTCCGTAATCAGCAGCAGCGCGTCCTCATCATCCATCTCAAAACGACCAGCCACCGGCACAATTTCCGCATAGCCCCGTTCCCGCAACATCAAACCCTGTCGCGGATTCTCAGGATCGGGGACGATCGCGAACACCGTAGACCCCTGATGATTCTCATCATCCTTATCCCACGCCATCGTGCCGTGCCAAGTCACAAAAGCCCCCCCAGCAGCCCGACTCGGCTCAACTTCGTGCATCTGGCAAATCTCTGCCACTCGCGCGTCATCCGCACCCAGCGCCGTCACCTGAATATTAGAATCTCCAATCTCCGCTTGGCGGAAAGCAAGGTGGTGAGTGCTGCGCTGCGATCGCCACTCCCCTGCACTGTTCTGAAAAAACTCCATTGCATCCATCACAACTAGCTCCTTTGGCTTAGGCTTCCCGGTTTGTACGTTTTTTTATGATAAAGCTCTCCCCACTTAGATGTACTTTTGCGGCACAAATTAGTCTCAAAATGTGTACTTTGGACATATTGTCAAGGCAATGTCATGATAGTTTACAATGTAGGGACACAACAAATCCTGCGAAACGTCATTCCGATCGATATCGCATCGATCTCAGCAAACTGGAGGAGCTATTTATGGATATGCCTACAACTAGCCTCAGCATGGAACAGCAGTTTAAACTGCAAGTGCTGCGCGACCAAGTTAAAACTTTAAGCCAAGACCAAGCTCAGGAATACTTGCTCGAAGTTATGCGCCAAAACATGGTTAAAGAAAACCTGTTAAAGCATTGGATGAAAAATATGTGAACTCTTCAAGCATTTATTCACAAAAATCAGCGGCTTGTATCTGCAAAAAGTACGATCGAGCTTTTAAACAACTAAAAACCCAGAATCCCAGTTTCTCAAAGAAACTGGGATTCTAAAATCAGAAAAGTTTGAGGCGGGTTTTTTTCTCGCTACCAGACTGAATCAAATCAATTTTTAGTATCTTATATCAAATCCGCTCTTCTTCGGAATGATATAAACGGAGGACACGGCAGTGCCCATTGGTGTCAACTTAAGGTCATACCCAGTCAGAGACTGTTGTTTGACGACTAGGCCCAGATCCCCCCTAGCCCCCCATAAGAAGGGGGGGACAA
>JAUBOH010000068.1:8989-22795 GCA_036700145.1 Microcoleus occultus BM001215366 | reverse complement strand
CTGTGGCTGTTCTCGTCCTAATCCGAGGCGAAAGTAGTGAATCAAGTCATAGATTGCTACGAGTTTGTCTTCGGGAATGTCTTGTAATTCTTGAACGATCTTCTGAATTAGCATAAATCAAACTCTCTAATGGTTGCTGGTTAATCGATCGCACTACAAGAGTTGCGGCCTTGTCTATTATGGCTCATCGTATAAGGACACAAGTTGGCTACGGGCTACGGCGATCGCCCTTGACGACAAAAAGTACGATCGCCCTTTGCCATTTCTCACAAAAACTCAACACACCCAACCATTTCTTCAGGCGCGTACACTTCATAAATCAAAACCAGAGCTTCAATGATTTGCCCGATCGAACGAGTACCTTGCTTGCAATAAGCAATACCTGGATGCTCGCTGCTAAGACTGGCGATGGTTAAAAAATCATCATCATGAGTCATAATCACCCGCTTTTGTTCGCAGATAAATGCTAACTGCGATTCATCACTCTGAGCAAGCAACCCCGCCTCAATAGTTGTTGTAACATCTATGCCACGCCGACGCAACTCTCGCGCCACAGCCGATTTAACATTCTCATCTAAATGAAAGCGGATGCGTTCACTCACCTCTAATTTCCCTCAGCTTTTCCTGCAAACGAGAAGGTGGACTCTGACGCTTCAACTCTTCAACAAAAGCATCTGATTCAGCAGTACGGCGGTCAATTTCTTCTCGATTATCGTAATAGTAAGTCATGGCTGCATGAACCGAAGCCGGTGACAAATTATAGTCCCTAGCGATTTCTTCTATAGACTCTCCCATATTAAGATACATTTGGGCGATGTGTGCTACAGAAATTCGATGGCCCGCAATGCGTGGTTTACCACCAAGCACTCCCGGTGTAATTTCAATATACTTTGTGATGACTGATTGCTTAGACATAAAGCGTCAAAGGCTCCTAATTGGTAATGTTTAGAGCTATTTAATTTTAGCAAAAACAGACGAAGTTCGTTAGCGAAGCCCTCGAAGAGGATCGCCCATTTGTTATGTACATCTAGAAGCTCTCTCGCAAGATGTCTTCCCCCGACTCGGCACGAATCTCTTCCAGAGTAGGAAAGTCTTCTGTCCAGGTTCCAGCTAGGGAATAAACCAGTTCCGTCCAAGGAGTTAAAGCATCTACTGTGTCGGTGGATTGATTCCCATTCAGGTACTTGGCACGAATAAATTCAGCGAAAGTGAGAATTTCGCTAGCTTGATTTGGGGGAAGAGTTTTGACAATCGCATAAATCTGTTCAATAACAGTCATAATCAGATTATAGATAAAGAGCAGTTTAGTTTTATTTTAGCAAAAATTATCGGTTTAGTTCCACAGGCGATCGCCCTTTACGATAAAAAGTGCGATCGCCCATTTCAATTCCTAGCCAGAAATCACCTGACTCAAAAGATGAGCCTGAGAACCCTCAAGCCGCGGCCCATGAATTTGCACCACTAGAGAAGCCAAATAATTGCCCCAACGAGCCGCTTGTGCAGAACTCAAACCATTAGTAAGTCCAAACAAAACACCGCCCGCAAAAGCATCCCCAGCACCAACAGTATCGATCGCCTTTACCGGAAATCCAGCCACATCAACAATCTGTTTATTCTCCACCACCATGCAGCCTTTATCCCCATTCGTGATAAAAGCCAAATCCGAAATCTCGCTCATTTTCTTAGCGCACTCCTCCAAAGATTCCTCCTTGAAAAAGCTCTTAACTTCATCAGCATTGCAAAAAATTACATCGCAATATTCTGAAACTACCTTATGAAAATCATCAGCAAATTGAGCGACCAAAAAGCCATCGGAAAAAGTAAAAGCCACCTTCACTCCCAGACGCTTAGACTGTTCCATCGTCTCAATACTAGCCTTTCTCGGCTCGGGAGAACTCCAAAGATAGCCCTCAACATAACTGTACTTGCAGTGAGCCAGTCGATCGACATCAATATCAGTCGCAGCCAGAGTAGTAGAAACCCCCAAATTAGTACACATCGTGCGTTCCGCATCCGGCGTAGTCAGCACGACACAAGTACCCGTGGGCCCGTTCGACTCAGCAGCAGGATGCACGTTAAACTCAATCCCCGCCGCCAGCAAATCTTGCCGATAAAATTCGCCGTTAGTATCCTTAGCAACCTTCCCCGAGTAGTAGCCTTTACCGCCACTCTGAGCCAAACCAATCATCGTATTTGCGGCAGAACCCCCCGATCGCATTTGCAGCGAATTGTGCTCTAAATCGTGCAAAATCCCCCCCTGGGTTTCCGAATCCATCAGCGTCATCCCGCCGCGATTCAGTCCGTGGCCCAGTACAAATTCATCTTCCACCAATGCTAGGATGTCTACAAGGGCATTTCCCACGCCGAATACATCCACGGAACGGGAATCTTGATTGTTTTCTGCTTGATTATTTTCTGTCATCGCTGCTTTTGGGTTTACACTAACTATCAACTCTATAATAAATCGGATTCAAGTCAACCTCCAAAATCTCAAATCTCAAATCGATATGACTGATACTTGTCTCCCACCTCTGATTCAGCAAATGTTGCAGCCCGGGTTTTACCCGCACGGGGTGACAGAACCGGTGCAGCTAATTCAGACTCACGCTTCCTTTGTTTTGCTGACAGGAGATTATACTTACAAAATCAAGAAACCAGTCAATTTTGGCTTTTTGGACTATTCAACTTTGGAAAAACGACAGCACTTCTGCACCCAAGAATTGCTGATGAATCGGCGCACTGCACCGGAAATATATCTAGAAGTTTTGCCAATTGTTCAAAGGGGCGACTCGTTTAAACTTGGCAGTAACTTGCACAATACAACTTCTACTGAAATTGCTGTAGAGTATACGTTAAAAATGCGGGAGTTTCCTCAAGATTCGCTGTTGCTCAGTTTGTTGGAACGCGGATTGTTGACCGAGCAAATTATGGCAGACTTAGGACGGGAAGTTGCCAACTTTCACAGCACCGCAATTAGTAATAACTACATTCGCACCTTTGGCGAAGTCAGTCAGATTCGCACAGCAATAGATAACAATTACCTGATTTCGCAAAAGTATATCGGCGGGCCGCAGACTCAGACACAATATCAGGAAACTAAAGATTATACTGATGCGTTTTTTGCGGTAAATCAAGAGTTGTTTGACCTGCGGATTGCTCAAAATAAAATTCGCGAGTGCCACGGAGATTTGCACTTGCGGAATCTAGCATTGTGGCAAGATAAAATCTTGCTGTTCGACTGCATTGAATTTAATGAGCCTTTTCGCTTTGTGGATGTCATGTACGATGTGGCTTTTACCGTCATGGATTTGGAATCGCGGGGACACAGGGAGTTAGGCAATGTTTTTCTGAATACTTATATCGAACAAACAGGGGATTGGGAAGGACTGCAAGTGCTGCCTTTGTATTTGAGCCGTCAAGCTTATGTGAGAGCAAAAGTAACTTCGTTAATGTTGGATGATGCTGCTATTTCAGCTGCCGAAAAAGCAGAGATTTCACAGACGGCCGCTCATTATTATAAACTGGCTTGGCAGTACACAAAACCGCGCCGGGGAAAGTTAACTTTGATGTCAGGTTTGTCTGGTTCTGGTAAGAGTACAGCAGCTCGATATTTGGCTCGCCGCACTGGGGCAATTCACATTCGATCGGATGCTGTTCGCAAACATTTAGGCGGGATTCCTGTAAATGAACGCGGCGGGCAAGATTTGTACTCGGATGAAATGACGGCGCAGACTTATGGTAGATTGTTAGAGTTGGGGATAATTCTGGCTGACCGAGGTTGGAATGTGATTTTAGACGCTAAGTTCGATCGCCAATACTTGAGAACCAATGCGATTAATCTGGCTAAATCTCACGGCTTACCTCTGCAAATCGTTTACTGCACGGCATCGATTGAAGTATTGCGAGAACGTCTGCAACAGCGCAGGGGCGATATTGCCGACGCGACAGCAGAACTACTGGACTCGCAGCAAGCAGCTTTTGAACCTTTTACAGAATTAGAGCAAATTTCTGCAAACACTGTAGATACCGCGCAAGAGTTACAGGTACAATTAAACTTGATTTGCGGGGAATAGTTGCCGATCGATCGCCCTTACAAATTTGATTGTCTGCTAATATTGTCTATATCTGTGTGTATTATTACAAACAAAACTTGCAGCTCATGGCAAAATTTAACGGAGACTCCAAGGGGTTTAACCCCGCGCTGATCTGGTTTGTGTTATTTACCGTTGGGTTTCGCTTAGTAGGATGTTCGCTTCCCGTGAGTCTCGGCCTTGGTGTCCTCGGCGGCGTTGCAGCAGGTTTAATTGTCGCTTGGTGGCACAACGAACTACTACTCAACCCGAATACACGTTCCAAGGATAAAACCTCGGATGCTATCCTCAATAAAGAAGTAGTGGAAACGGAGGGCAGACAATATAGCAAAACCTCTAGGCGTGAAGCTGCTACATTCTTTGACTGGTTGTCTGGGCCAGAGGATCGCCGCTAGCATTAGTCATTAGTCATTAGTCATTAGTCATTAGTCATTAGTTAACAGTAACTAATGCCCAATGCCTTATTCCCAATTCCCAATTGAATGTTTTTATTTTTGTCGAAGCTGCTGCCGCTGTTTATTTATCCTTTGGGGTTGAGTTGTTTGTTAATGATGGCGACGTTAATCACACTTTGGAAGCGTCCAAAATGGGCTGCTGCGCCAATGGCTGCGGCTCTAATTATTTTACTACTCGGAAGTAGCGGTTGGGTTTCAAAATCGTTAGTTCGATCGCTCGAATGGCAAAACTTGCCAACCGCCGAACTCCCCCAAGCTGAAGCGATTATCGTCTTGGGCGGCGGTGTCAAAGCAGCTTTGCCGCCGCGCAGTTGGGTGGAATTGGGGGAAGCGGGCGATCGAATTATCTACGCTTCCCGACTGTACCGTCAAGGCAAAGCACCCGTGTTAATTCTCAGCGGCGGTAGAGTAGACTGGAGAGGCGGCGGCACTCCCGAATCAGCAGACATGGCAGAAATTGCCCAAACTTCCGGCGTACCCGCATCAGCAATTTTGCAAGATCCCGATTCACACAACACGCATCAAAATGCTGTTAACGTGAAGAAAATCTTAGATGCCAAAGGTATCAAAGAGCCTGTATTATTAGTAACATCGGCGATGCACATGACGCGATCGCTCTTAATCTTCCAGCGTCAGGGAATAAAAGCAATTGCCGCACCCACAGACTTTCAGATTACCCAACAGGATATCGCAGCATCCCAAAGCAATTGGCAAGCAGCAGCACTAGATTTTTTGCCGGATACCTATTATTTACACCAGTCAACTAAAGCCTTAAAAGAATACATCGGTTTAATCGTCTATCGCCTGCGGGGATGGCTGTAACGCGATATGTTTACCAATATCTACGAGTACCGGGTTAACAGATGTCGATGGTTCAGCTTTATTTAACCAATTAATACCCGATCGCCCTATTATGTAGTACAATATAGTTACGATTGTCATACAGATGTAATGCTCGCAAAATAATCCCATGTCACAGCCAAAGTCTCCCAAACAAAAAATGGCGACAATCCGCGAGGTTTACGATCGCATTTTATGGGATAATCGTTTAGACCATCGCGCCTTTAGCCTGGGTTTTAGCGATCGCATTTCTGGCAATATCCGCGAAAAACATTTGTCAGAATGGGTAGTAGATGGAGATATTCCCTGGCATCGAATTCGTTATGTTAAATGTGGGGAAACAATTGTTTGGGATCGCGATCGCCCGATCGACTTGTTTACTACAGGAGAATTACCAGTCGCAGCATGGGTTGTCGCCACGGGAAACGAAGAATCGGGAAACCAGAAACAGCAAATTTACCCTCACCTGTCACCTCCCACCTCTGTTACTGACTTCCATACTAGACCTATTTACCAGTACGATCGGCAAAATTGGCAACCAATCGATAATCCCTTAGAGTCAGTAACAGTAACAACCTTAAAAATTGCCAGTTTTAACGTTTTATCAGATATCTACGAGTCAGAACATACCCAGACAGCCCAGCGAATTCCTATAATTATAGAGCATCTGCGTCAGTGCGATGCCGATATTATCGCCCTCCAAGAAGTAACGCCGCGTTTATTAGAAATACTATTAGCCTCCGATTGGGTGCATGATTATCAGATATCCGAATCTCCCCAAGGCGAGACGCTGGAATGGCATGGTTTATTACTGCTATCGCGATTACCGTTTACCTTAGTAGAATATCGCTACTCGCCACGGAAGCGGGTACTAATAGGAAAGTGGTTGCTAAATGGAAAAACCCTAAATATCGCCGCCGTCCATTTCACCAGCGATTACAATAAAAATGCTGTAGCAGTGAGATATAAGCAACTTGCTATCTTGCTAAAATATCTGAAAACACAGCCCGGAGATTGCCTAATTGTTGGCGATTTTAATGCAAAAGGGAACGAACAAACAGAGATATTAACTCAAAACAATTTTATTGATATTTGGCAAACACATTATCCCGAAGATCCGGGATACACTTTCAATCCCCAGGCGAATCCTTTGGCAGCATTAATGAGTTTAACAGGACTTTCGGGACGGTTAGATAGGATGATGTTACGGAGTCAGGAACGAGATTGGATCTCTCGTAAAATTGAATTATTTGCCTGCAATCCCATACCAGATACAGAAGGAAAAATTTATCCATCCGATCATTTTGGGATTCTTACCCAGCTAGAATCCCTCGCCTCTTTACAAACCATTCCACCTGTCTATCAAAGCGCCGTTGTCATCATTCCACCGGATGAAATTTGTCCCACAATTCAAACAATTCGCCGCCGTTGCGATCGCCAATTTCACCGTTGGATGCCCCATATCAATATAGTATATGG
Organism: Microcoleus occultus BM001215366; assembly: GCA_036700145.1. Classification (GTDB taxonomy): domain Bacteria; phylum Cyanobacteriota; class Cyanobacteriia; order Cyanobacteriales; family Microcoleaceae; genus Microcoleus. The sequence goes on along the minus strand of JAUBOH010000068.1, from coordinate 15,930 downwards.
TTTTGTGCCAGAGGCATATTTTTCAGAAGCAGCAGCAGCCATCGCCCAAGCACTGACAAAACTAGAACCATTTACCATAACTCTATCAAACTTTGAAACTTTCACGCACTCTTCTAGCTGTACCGCCTGGTTAAATCCTGTTCCTCAACCTGCCGATGCACTAGATAGATTGCAAACCATACTCCAACAAATATTCCCCCAATGTAACGAACAAAGTAGCAAATCAGCTAACGGATTTACACCCCATTTAACTATAGGTCAATTTGCCACAGCCCAAGTTGCCCAAACTGGATTTTCTCAATGGCATCCAGTCACATTTCAAGTAGACTCGATCGCCCTAATTAGCCGTCGCGATAACGAACCATTCGAGATTAGATACCGCATACCTTTAAAATCAGAAACTCCGCCAGAAATTGCCAGCGCAAAAACAGGAGAAACTCAGTCTAACTTATCGCTAATACAAATAATTAACCAACTCGAACCCAAACTAACCCAAACACAGAGACTGCATCAAGAACTAATCCAATCGATTGTAGCCCAAGCTTGTCAAGAATGTTTGGGCTACCAACCATTGTTAGAGAAAATCGGATCGCGACGTATCGGCGTACAAAGCAGCCACAGCGATTTAGATTTACTTTGTATAATTCCCGCCCCTTTAACAGGGGAAACATTCCTCGAACAGGTGCAAAATAGATTAGCAGGATTGTGCGAGCGTTCCCAACTGGTAAAATCGGCAAGAGTACCAGTATTGAGAATGGAAATTGAAGGAGTCGCCGTCGATTTACTTTCTGCCACTATCCTCGGACAATCCCAGATAATTGAACCATTATCTGAAGCCGATCGACCTTTTTTCGATCCCGTCAGTTGGAGTGCCGTAGTAGGTGCTTTGGAAGCGGATTTAATGGTGGATACAGTCAGCAAACATCTGTCCTGGGATGTATTTACAAACTTGTTGCGGGCGGTGCGGGCTTGGGCGAAAGCACGTCAAATTCACGGTAATGCTTGGGGATTTCTCGGTAATTTTTCTTGGGCATTACTGACAGCTTGGACTGTAATTCATAGTGAAGACTCAAATTTTTTTCGCTTTCAGGGAAAAGATGAAAATTTATCCCCTATCCTGCAAGGAGAAAAGTTGGGGGAGAAGTCAAAACTGGACATATTATTTGCCCATTTTTTCCAAATTATCAGCCAACACGATTGGACTCAACCAATAGCATTAACTGAAGCCGGAAAACAGTATCCTGTGCGAAAATCACGGGAATGGTTGCCTGCAATTACATCGATCGCACCTTGTCAAAATAGTACCAGAAATGTCACTAAATCGACGGCCCAAATATTGCGCCGGGAATTGGGGCGCGGTGCAGAAATTGCCCGGGAAGTATGGTTAGGAAATATTAGTTGGGCAACTCTATTTGAGTCTGTTGATTTATCTGTACAATCGAATGCGTTTTTAATATTGACGGTTAGTGCAGAAGTTGGTAATTTAGAAGAATGCAGCGGCTGGATTGAAGGTCATCTGATTGGATTGGTGATTAATTTAGAGCAAAAACTGAATATTTCTGTCAGACCTTGGCCCTTAATTCAAAAAATGCAAAATCTAGTTTGTGTAGTGCTAGGTATCATATGTAAGATTGATGAAGATGCTGGTGCGATCGCCCAAATTAGCAATGAGTTTATCGACCAGTTCAATACTGCTAATTATCATCGCCATATCTTGAAGATAGAGTTGTGCGATCGCACTTCACTTAGAAATGTGTTAGCTTAAAGTCATTACAGCCAAGATTTGCCACAGTCGCCCCCAAACAATCATGCTGCCCCACGAGTTGCAAAACATTGTCCCAGAACCGACTCCCGCGGCCGAAGTTTTTCAGAGACATCAAATTGTCCGCGAGTTTTACGACGAAATCAAGTACCGTCAAGAACTAGAACTTCATTGCCAGTGGTATTACGCTACAGCCAAGCAGCATCAGCAGGAATTGCAGAAAATGCAGGGAGATTTGAATATCTTTAGTTGGTTCTGCCGCCACAGGGCGAAAAATTAAGAATTCAACAAAAAAGATGGTTTGTAGTAAGGACTTTAGTCCTGCCGATCGACTAAAGCCACAGAAAAGACTGAATTTCTCACTACAAATTCTCTTATGGTTGTATGACCGGATTTGAGATTGTTTTTGGGCTCCGGCTTCAACTCTTGAGACAGCTAGACTTCCGCAGATATCAATTCAACCTCATCCTCTTTGAAATGAGCTTTAAATTTTTTGTCAAACTGAACTAGCACCGGCCAATTGGCACTGACAGGTCGGCCGTGCCATTCGTGAACGATCGCCACGACTTCTCCTTCCATACCCTTAATATCAAATGGTTGACTGCGATTTTCAGGATGGTGGTAGACAACAACAGAGTTTTTAATGCAAACGCGATCGCCAACTTTCATAAATTTAAACTTAGTGTTCTTTCTTCCAAACTCTACAAAGCGCGCAAGTGCAGAACACCTGTACGCTTTGGGGACAGTCTCTTTATCTTCCCACATAAGTAGAGCGAAAACTTAAACAAAATTGGCGGTTCGATCGTCAGTAGTTCGATCGCCAGCCACGATCGCAGGAAGCCGAAACGCCGATCGGGGTTTAAATCCCGATCGGGCGGCTTCTGTGACGCCGGAAGTCAATTCCCGACTAATCGAGAAGCGATCGGCTTAACTGGTTCAACCAACACTCAACATCAACAGCGAGAGTTTGACCCAACTCCAGCAACTGCCGGATCGAAGGTAACTCCCAGCCGCCGTCTGGCCGGGCGATATCCAAGGCAACGAGATCGACCGCACTTTCGCCCGCAGCGAGCGCTCGCCGTTGCAGCCAGCCCAAACACAGAGGCACAATTTGACTGTACAGAGAATCGAAATACAGTTCCTGCGATCGATCCAAACACAAACCCAGACTCAGCCGATCGCCCACAGCAATCAAACGCTCGATCGTGCGGATCTCAGCTTCCAACATGAGGGGCGAGCGCTCATCCACGCCCGATCCTGCTTGCAGCAGCGCGTCAAGCGATCGCCAAACCAGCCTTTCCAAAATTTGCTTAACTTCGGGAACATTCAACTGGCTGCGGAGGTGGCCGGCTTCAGTGGCGATCGCCTCAATTTCCGCCAGTAGCGAATCCGCGTCCCCCATTTCCTGATCCAGAGCCTTCGCCGCCGTCAAACAGCGGTGTCCCAAAGCCACCTCAGCAGCCACTTGCAACTCTACGGGCACCGGCAAATCGTCTCGGTGGAACGCCATCATCACCCCATAATTTTCCCGGTAAACCTGAGTGTAAAGCTGATCCAACCGAGTCAAATTTTCCTGACTCAGCAGCCGCACGATCCGGTGGCGTTCCTCAGCGAATAAATCCCGCAAGCTAAAGGATTGATCTCCAAACAGCCGCACCATTTCCAGAATCGCGTGGGCCGCCGAAGCTTCTTGCAGAACTCCAAACAACCGATCTTTCAGCATAGTGTAAGACCGGCGGCTGCCAAAAGGCTGAATGCAGCAGTGGAAGTCCCAGCCGCCGAGGTGGAACGCAGCAAACACAAAAACCTCTGTTTCCCGCGTAATTTCCGAGGTTAACTGCAATTGACCCACAGCCAGAGTCATCGACCCCATCCGCTGAATTTGGAAATCTTGCTGCTGGGCCTGATAGCAGTAAACTCGCTGTTCGCGGGGATATTTGGCAAACAGCGAACTGATGGCGTAGTGGGCGGCCACTTGTTTGAGACTGACTTGGGCCGTCGTGACAAGTTGGCGGTAAACTTCCGCCCCTGTATTGAAACAGTCAACGTTACTGGGTACGAGGGCTAGTTGAGCGACAAACTCCTTTTCTAGCTGGACGCCCGTAACTTCCCCTGCCAATTCCAGCGCCCTGGCCGCGTAGCGCAAAATTTGCACGCCTTCTGGCCGCGAGATTTCTTCAAAAAACCAGCCGCAGCTAGTGAACATTAACAGGGCGTGGCGCTGCATTTCCAGCAGCCGCAGGGCGTCCACCTGTTCGGCTGCGTCGAGTTCGCGAACTTGATGGCCAGAGAGGAAACTGTCAACATTCTTCGGCGATCGATCGCGCATGACATCAATATATTCATCTCTAGCCTTCCAGGGATCGCGCAACAGTTGGCGTCCCGCTTCCTCGTAAATTGGAATCAGTCGATCGCGCAGCCAATTGAGAGTATCCCGCAAAGGGCGGCGCCATTTGAGGTGCCACCCGCCGCCGCCACCGCAGCCGCAGTCATCTTGCCAGCGATCGACCCCGTGAGAGCAACTCCAAGCCGTCACGGGTTTGAGTTCCACTTCCCAAGCGCTCGGATTTTGACTTAAATAATGAGCAAAATTCGTCACCGTCCACCCGCGCCGGGGAAACTCTTCTGTAAAAGCGTAGGCTAGGCATTTTTCCGTACTGTTTTTGTGGTGTCCGAAGGTTTCGCCGTCCGTCGCCACAGAGATTAATTGAGCCGGTCGGTGGTCTCCCCGCACTGCTTGGCCCAAGCGCCCCGCCAAGTGGTGGCTGCTGCTGAGAACGTCGTTGAAGCCCATATCCCGCGAGATCGGGCCGTCGTAGAAAAAGATATCGATGTAGGGAGTGTTGGTTGGGGGTTGGGAATTCTGGGGCTGCTTGCGGCTCAAGTGGTGGCTGCTAAGCGGCGAGAGTTGGTTGGAAACCAGCAAGCGCAGTTCCGGTTTTAAATAGCAGCGGTACGGGCGAGTCGGATCGATTTGACCCCCCCCGACTTCGTGCCATTCGGAATTTTCTTCGTGCTGTGCTGATTCGGAGTGGGGGAGTAGCGGGCGGCAGCGTTCGGCTTGGGAGGGGGCCAAGACAATGAAGCGGATGCCTTCTGCGACCAAAACTTCGAGAGTGGCGTAGTCTACGGCGGTTTCGGCGAGCCACATTCCTTCGGGAGATCGGTTGAAGCGCGATCGGAAATCTGCGATCCCCCAGCGGATTTGGGTGTATTTGTCTCGCTCGTTAGCGAGCGGCATGATGATGTGATTGTATACTTGGGCGATCGCATTACCATGACCATTGAGTCTTTGACAGCTTTTGCGATCGGCCTCCAGAATCCGCTGGTAGACTTCCGAGTCGTAGCGTTCCAGCCAGCTCATCAGCGTTGGGCCGATGTTGAAGCTGAGATACTCGTAGTTGTTGACGATCCCCGTGACTTCCCCGCGATCGTTGAGTATGCGAGCAAAGGCGTTCGGGCGATAGCACTCGTTGTCGATGCGTTCGTTCCAGTCGTGGAAGGGATGGGCGCTACCTTGGCGTTCGATCGCGTCGAGGTAAGGGTTTTCCCGCGGCGGCTGGTAGAAGTGACCGTGAACCGTCACGCACACTCCTGTTGCAGTCGCCGTGCTGCTTTGGGGTGCAGCCGCTACGGTTGGCGCAGACTTTGGCAGCAGATCGGATTGAGTTTTAGAAATCGAAACCATGCGATCGAATCCTCAAGTAGTTAATGACAATAAAATCAGCCTAATTATTAACTGAAACCTTACACAGCAGGCGTTTGGGCTAGGCATCAGTCGGTGATAAAATTTGGCAGACAAGTTTTGATACATTTGTAGTAAGTATTGCGAGCAAAGCATTAGTTCCAATCTGCAGATCGTCGATCCCTGGGTTTTTCTGCCAATGCTTTGCTGTTGAAAGAGTTAAAAAAGGTAGCTTTTGCTGCTTTTTGGCACTTTCGACCCATTTCGGGTTAGTGCCTGCAGGGCTGCTCGCTGATAGTTTGGATTTACATTGCTGGATTTTAAAGTCTTCTTGATTAAATAGCAAGTTTCCCCAGACAAGATTTAATGTTTGGCAATAAACTTTATGTGTAGGGTGCTTACGGCAAGCCCGCTCAGGAGTGGTGAAGAAGACCCTCAAACCCCTGAAAATTGGTTGCGGGCGATCGAACCATTTTTTGTGTCCAGGAATATGAAGTTTCTTCGTTAGACGACTCCCAAACAGATATCGATCGCCCTATCAAACGCCTCCGGCGCATCCAGCATCAGCCAGTGTCCGGTATCGGGGATCGTAGTTGTTGTCAGTGTGGGACGCAGGATGTGGAGGCTGAAGGGAAAAGCGTTTGAGGTCGCAATAATCGCGTGGGCTCGTGTTCTAGGGGCTGCGAGGTAGCGATCGAGAGCATCCACTGCGTCAAAGGCAAACATCCCGCGATACATTCCAAACAGCCGATGCTGTGGAGTCGCCGCCAAATTAGCCAGAATCCGATCGCGCGTATCCGCCCTACTTCCTGTCAGCGCATCGTTGAAGCCCGCTTCCACAGCAGGCCGCCAATCCTCCGTCTCCAGCGCCCTCTGGAAGGGAACAAGCTGTGACTCGTACACCTCTGCAGATACCTTGGTAAAGTCTCCAGGCGGGTCTACCAGTATCAACTGCGCGATCCGTTGCGGTGCGGCGGCTGCTGTGGCGAGGGCGATACAGGCACCGAAACTGTTTCCGACGATCGCCGCTCGATCGAGCCCCAACTCATCCAGCACCGCGAAAACATCCGCCGCACAGGAGGCGGGCGCATAGTTCCCGTCATCCGGCGGTGCGGAATCGCCGTGTCCCCGCACATCCAGGGCGATCGCCCGTCGGGTACTCCCAATACGGGCAAGCTGCGCCTCCCAGATGCTCGCAGAAAGCACCATACCGTGTACGAATACCACAGGTACAGGCTCCGAGTCGCCAGCAGTCACAGGGGGGCTAGCTTCGAGGATGTGAATATTGCCGATCAGTCCTTTGATAATTGTCGATCGCATAAAATCTGCTCCTAAATTTTATAGTCCAGGACGCACGGGCAGTCAGAAACCGGGTTTTTCTAGAAAATACTCGGTTACAGCGCAGAAACTACTAAAAACCCGGTTTCTTTGGTTTTGATGCGTCCTGGAATGTTCCTATTTTCACACAACCAATTTCACCTCTGTTACTCCTTG
>JAUBOH010000068.1:0-8889 GCA_036700145.1 Microcoleus occultus BM001215366 | reverse complement strand
CGAAAATGCTCGGCCATCCAGTCAGGAGATAGCGAGGCGAAAGTTTCGGCCCAATCCGTCTGTTTCCAGTCAGTTTTATCCCCTGCAGCTAACACCCAAGCCAGATGCAGTTTTCCATCTTCTGCGCCGTGAAAAACACTGAAGCCGCTACCATTATTCAAGATGGAATAAAAGACATTATCCGCCACAAACTTCGGATGAGCCGCAAGTTTAAACCACAAAACATCTATACTTTTTTGCTGTGTTACTAACTCTAATCCCGCACGCTGTCGTACAATCGAATTTCTGCCATCTGTACCGATGACAAGTGCGGCCGAAATCTCTCGCCCGTCTGCTAGCTTGACACCCGAAACCCGATCGCCATTCCACAGTAAATCTTTTACCGGAACACCTGAAATAAATTCAAACTCTGGATGCAACTGAGCTTCTGCAATTAGTGCTTCTAGCAAGGGCGGCTGCGAAACGAGCGTACAAGGTCGATTAGACTCCATTGGTTCATCGACTCGAAACAGTTGTCGATCGCCTACAATAAACTCCCAGGCATCGATTTGTCGGTGCGGTACGCTTTCGGGCATTGGAGACAAGCCCATTTGGGCGATCGCATCCAATCCGCTGGGCATCAATCCTTCACCGCGAAACACTCGATACGAATCTTTTGCAGCCTCAATCAATGTTGTGCGAATACCTCGTTTTACCAGCAGCAAACTCAGTGCCGCACCAGTTGGCCCCGCTCCGACAATTACAACTTGCGTCATTTCGTATTTTCCATTGCTTGTTGCGGATATTGAGATGCGAACAGAGGCGGTTAAAGGATGCGCGACAATCTATCAGACATCTGGCATAATTATCGTGAAACAGGCAGGAGGCCTGTTCAAAACCTGCTTTGAGTGCAGAAGTCTCTTAATCCCAGCTATTTTTGGAGTGCTTGCCTAAAAGTCTTAATCGCATCAACATGATTCACCATATTAATGCAACTTAACAACAAATCCAGATCGATTCCTTTCACTTCCTCACTACTAGAAATTTTTTCATAATGAAGCGCATCGCCTTCTCCCCGCAGGTGATAAACCTCTAACAATCCATCTTCCCAGAACCACACTTCAGGAATTTTCAGCCGCTTGTATGCTTCCAGCTTGTCGATACCGCCACTGGAAAACACGATCTCGATCGCCAAATCGGGTAGCCTGCGACCGGGAGCAAGTTTATAAGATTCATCTGCTTCTCGCTTGACTTGGACGATTTCACTTTCCAGAGTCATCGATCCAGTTGGAGTAAAGTCAAATCCCGCCATCAGCAGGTACTGTTCTACCAATGCACCGATCCTTTCCTTAATGATTTCCTGGGGTTCTCCTGACCTTCGTCGGAGCTCCATAATTCCATCGAGGAAAGAAAGTCGATATCCCGGACGGTCTAACAATTGTTCAACTGCTTTGAACTCTCTCCAAGTGAGTCCCTCAAACAGTAGGGGTGATTCCTTTAGGGGTGGTGCGATGGTTGCTGCGGTCATTTGATTCTCCAGTCTATTTCCAGATGAGAAACGAGCGGGTTTGGAGGGCGAGCTTTTTATTCTAACTTTAAGCTGTCAATCCAACAGTTCTAAACTAATTCCCAAAGCCTGCAACTGTTCGGGAGAAAGCGATTTCAGGCGTTCTGTGAGTTGCGATCGCTTTTGTTGTTCTTGTTGTGCTTCTTGTTCGGCAACATTAGCACGTTCTTGGGCCGCATTAGCTCGTTCTTCGGCAACATTAGCACGTTCTCGCTGTACCTCAGCTTCTTCGTGTCCCGTCAACAGCAAATTCCCAGACTCATCCCACCACCGCAACCACAACTCTTCAGAATGACTCGAATAACTGCCTCTCCACAAACCCAATTCCACCTGCATCGGGGGAATAAAATAGTGACCGCGATCGTTCGGCGTCATCCGTTCGTAGGTAGTATCTACGAGGTGATAAACTTCCAAATTGCCATTGGTGATTTGATAGATCCCATAGTAAGGAATCCGCATTACTTGCTCGTAAACCCAAAATTTTCCAGGTCGAATAGTTTCTCCTTCAGCAGAGCGAGATAAAGGAGTCGCGTCTCGTTCTTCACTACCATTACCAGAGGCGAACTCTAACACGATTGTGGGTGTAATAAACTCTCGCCATAAAACATAAGAACGGCGGATCTGACCGTCAACTCTCGCGGGGACGCGAGGAACATAGAACCAATCGGGTGCTTCAGCGCCCTTTTCTGGCGGTTCAGTTTCGCGCCAGTAAATCCCGCAATCCTGACCGATGGCGTACAGTCCGTCGGGATGGAGACGCTGCAAAACAGGGTCAATAGAATCGGTAAGAATAATACTTTGAGGATGTTCTTGAAAATTCTTCACAAACGTTCCATCAGATTCTGGTAGTTGGGTGTGGTCTGGAAACTGACGCGGTACATCGATCGCATTTAAGTCTTGTACAACGGACATGGGTATTTGGGGGATAACAACAGTTTAAATCCTAAACTTAGTTTAGCAAAAAGATCTGCCAGAAATAAAGTATCTAGAATTAGCGATTTAAATCAATCAGTTCGAGCGATTTTTTTTAAGCCTAATTCATGAGTGGCAAACTCAACAAACAAGTATTTATCTAGTAGCATCTTCCACCGTAAATCCGATTTCTTGGCCGTAGGATAGTTCTAGCGTGTGACCGTCTGGATCGCGCAAAAAAGCCCAGTAGCCGATCGGATATCCAGCATCTTTTGGCCCTTCAAGCAATACGCCTGCTTGACGTGCTTTGTCGCAGAGCTCGTCCATATATTCGCGGCTTTTGCAGCCAACTCCCAGGTGTGCGAGTGGAGACAAAATTGGATGTACTGCTTCTTTTTGAATTAACACAATGACAAAAGGGCGAGTGCGATCGGAAAGCCAAACTACAGCAACACCAGCTTCTGCATCGATGCGGCGGTGAACTACTTGCATTCCAGCATATTTCGAGTAGAATTCAATACTGCGATCGACATCTGAAACCGGGAGTGCGATGTGAGTCAGTCCAATATCAATATTTTGCATCATAATTACTGGTTTTTTTCCGCTAGCTAGCTCGATCGTCTTGCTGTTTCATGAATTACACAAAAAGTCAATTTTTACATTACCCATAGTAGTAAGGTGCGCATTGCGCACCTTACAAACATCATTGAATAGTTTCTTGACTGATTGTGTCATTCCACTATCAATCATCAAAGGTAGCAGCAGTTAATTCCAAAAGTTGGAATCTTGACAATCCAGAAGGTGCAATTTCTGGTGGCGAAACCTGTCGTGCTGAAGTTTCCAGATATTTTCCATCGTGGATTGGTGCGACGACTTTCATCCGGTGAGGCCGGGTGTAGTAGCGGTGCGTTGGTTCTCTGTGTTCCTGTTCTTGGAGGCTTTCGTTAGCAATCTTCTTGCGGAGTTTGACGATCGCATCCATAATCGCTTCTGGCCGCGGCGGACATCCCGGCAAATAAACATCCACCGGAATTAGCTTGTCCACACCGCGCACAACAGTCGGAGAATCTGCACTAAACATTCCGCCCGTAATCGTGCAAGCGCCCATTGCAATCACATATTTTGGTTCTGGCATTTGTTCGTAAAGGCGCACCAAAACCGGAGCGTATTTCATCGTAATCGTGCCGGCCGTAATTATCAAATCTGCCTGTCGGGGAGACATCCGGGGAAATACGCCCCACCGATCCAAATCGAAGCGGGAAGCCAGCAGGGCACTAAATTCAATGAAGCAACAAGCAGTCCCAAACATCAGCGGATACAAACTGGACATTTTTGCCCAGTTGTAAAGGTCATCGACTGTTGTTAGGATGATGTTTTCCGATAGCTGCTGCGTGACTTCAGGAGCGGCGGCCGGATTGGCGATCGGCATATCTTCTGAAGGAATATCCAGTGTAATTTCAGGTGAGTTCATTTTAACTAACCCCTTAATAGAGATAGCGATTGATTATTAGTAGTTGTCAGTTGATTTGCGTCTGAAGAGTGAAAATATTTTAGTGGAAATTGGGTCAAAAAAAATTAATGCTCAACACAGTCTTTGTTTAATTATTGCATGGCATTTTAGAGGTAGCCAGCAACTGCAATATATTGTAAGATACCAGACGGATAAAAATAGCGATTCTTGGAGTGACTGTTCTGCCGCCTGCGAGTCGCGCGCTGTACAAGAGTTCGACGATCGACCCGTGACGAACACCTAACACCTTCGCTTTGACGCAAGCCAATTTTTTGGGCTACCGATTTTTTAAATTTACCCACAGGCTATGATTGACGGTTGGGAGCTTTTCAGAATCTAAATGCTAAACACAAATACAATAATTTCCAGCCTGCTGTTGTTTATCCCAGTTTCGATCGCCGGACACTTTCTCGGCTGGGAATCCTCCACAATCTTTATCACCTCGGCCCTAGCCATCATCCCCCTAGCAGCGTGGATGGGCACGGCCACCGAAGAAATCGCCGTCGTCCTCGGCGCCAACTTGGGGGGTTTGCTGAACGCTACCTTCGGAAATGCCACCGAACTGATTATCGGCATCGTCGCCCTCAACGCCGGGCTAATAGATGTGGTCAAAGCCAGCATCACCGGTTCAATTATGAGCAACCTGCTGCTGGTGATGGGATTTGCGATGCTGTTGGGCGGGTTGCGCTACAAAGAACAAGAATTTCAGCCGACAGTCGCCCGGTTGAACGCTTCAGCGATGAACTTAGCCGTGATTGCGATTTTGGTGCCGACGGCAGTTGAGGCCACTTCTATTGGCATCCCTCCAGAAACTATGCAGAACCTTTCTAGCGCTGTTGCTGTAGTCCTGATTGTCGTCTACGTGCTGACGCTGTTGTTTTCGATGAAAACCCACAGTTATCTGTACGATGCAGGGGTGGCAGAAAATGAAATGCTCGAAGGATTAGCCGAGAATAACTTAGCACCAGACAGTCCCGACCACAAAGTCAATCTGCCGCTGTGGATTGGGGTGCTGTTGACCTGTACCGTGATGGTAGCTGTGGAGTCGGAACTGCTGGTGGATACTCTGGAAGAAGCGACGGCGCGTTTGGGGCTGACATCACTGTTTACCGGGGTGATTTTAGTGCCGATTATTGGCAATGCGGCCGAACACACGACGGCGGTGACTGTGGCGATGAAAAATAAAATGGATTTGTCGGTTTCGGTGGCAATGGGTTCGAGTTTGCAAATTGCTTTGTTTGTTGCCCCGGTGTTGGTTTTGGCAGGTTTTGTCTTGGGCAAACCGATGGACTTGAACTTCAACCCGTTTGAACTTGTAGCGGTTGCGGTGTCGGTGCTGATCGCCAATTCTATCAGTTCTGACGGCAACTCTAACTGGCTCGAAGGTACTTTGCTGTTGGCAGCTTATACGGTTTTGGCGCTGGCGTTCTTCTTCCATCCGGTAATCGAGGGACTTGGCTAGACTCCAGTCATTAGTCATCAGTCATCAGTCATCAGTCATTAGGGAGAGCAAAAATTATCCCGCTGTCCCCCTCTCCCCCTGTGCTCGTCTTCCCTCTTCCTTCGAGATTGGTCGCGCCGATCGTACAATTGAAATGCGGCTGCTCTCTCGTTATTAGTTCGGATCTTTTTGTGAATTATTTGCTGTCCTGACGGGGTTTTTGACCTCGATCGCGATCGCCCTGGACAAACGACAGAACCTTTGACATCAACGATAAAGTTCGATCGATCCCAACGCCATAGGTTATGGAAAAAGACGGGATGCCGAAAACGAGGGAGACCTTAGTCTCCCTTGATGAAAGCGACTGTTGAAGATTTCAATCCGTGCTCATGAGTCTTGTACTGCGTATGATATAATCGTCATCAGTTGAAAATTGAGTATAACTAGACAGCATAAAAACTTAACTGGATTGTTGAGTACGCAGTCGCACCTAACGGTGTTGCCGTCTAGTAAAGCTCGCATTTTAACAAAAACCGAACTAGATAAAAAAGACCGATCGAGTACGGTAGGGCATACCGGAATTTACGCTTGAGGAGAAGACACCTCTACTTTGGCTGGAGCAATCGAGTCCCAAGCAAGTGACTTCGCTGAACCAAGAATCTTATTCACCAAGAGTGCCCAGACTGTCAAAGTGAAACTTGATAGAGCAACCTCAATCAGGGTTATGTGGCTTCTGTGAGTTATTGCCTCAATCCTAAATGCCCGAATCCCTCCGATCCAGCCAACTCTGGCAAATCCGCGTGTATCCACTGCGGGTCTGAACTTTTGTTGCAAGGTAGATATCGGCTAGTCGCCCCTCTCGGAGGCGGTGGCTTTGGCAGAACATTTGAAGTGGACGACAACGGCGCCCGAAGAGTGCTCAAAGTCCTGTTAAAAGAACATCCCAAAGCTGTAGAACTTTTTAAGCAAGAAGCCGACGTATTGGTCAGGCTGAGACATCCAGGTATTCCAAAAGTCGATCGCGACGGTTATTTCACATTTTCGCCAGCTCACACCACAGAGTCTTTTCACTGTCTGGTGATGGAGAAAATTGCTGGGGCAAATTTGCAAGACTGGCTGAAACACCGGGGCCGCCCGATCAGCCAAGAACAAGCTCTGAACTGGCTCAAGCAACTGTCGGAAATTTTAGACCAAGTTCATCGACTCAACTATTTTCATCGAGATATCAAGCCGCACAACATTATGTGCAAGCCGAACGGGCAGTTAGTGCTGATTGACTTCGGGACTGCTAGGGAAGTGTCGGCGACTTATTTCGCTAAGGTCGGTCAGGGGCAAAACGTGACTGGTATTGTTTCCCCCGGCTACACGCCGCCGGAACAAACGAACGGCAAGGCTGTTCCGCAGTCTGATTTTTTTGCTCTGGGGCGCACTTTTGTTTATTTGCTGACTGGGAAGCCACCGACGGCGTTTCCCGAGAACCCGCGCACGGGTAGATTAATGTGGCGCAAAGGAGCTCCGCAGGTTTCCGACCCCCTGGCTAATGTGATCGATTACTTGATGGCGCCTTTTCCGGGAAATCGACCTCAAAGTCCGCAAATGGTTTTGCAGTGCTTGGAGGAAATTAATCTAGACGGCGCAGAAACTCAGTTGCCGACTCAGTTACCGACAACTGGGCAAACTAAAATTCGCGGAAGTTCCGGGCCATCTGGGGCGACAAAGCAAAAGCAGACTTCGGTCAACCGCCTCAGACCTCTGGATTCGGGCTTGAACAAGTCTGGGAAAGGGGTTTTTGATTGGAAAACAAAGCTGCTGGCGGGCGCTGCTGTTTTGATGCTGGGTTTGGGCGCGTCTCAAATTTACGGTTCGATGCGTTACGGGGTGTTTCCGGCAAACCCGGTGTGGCTGCTTTCTAGTTTGCCTAGCAGTCAGTTTTTGCAAAGAAGTTTGGATAATGTCGGCAGCGTAAATGCGATCGCCCTGTCGCCGGACGGTCAAACTTTGGTCAGCGCCAGCTTTGGGACGATTAGAATTTGGAATGCGAGGACGGGACGCTTGGTGCGGACTCTCAATCCGGTGCATTCTAAAAAATCGGTCAACACCCTAGCCGTGAGCCCGGACAGCTCGCTTTTGGCCAGCGGCGGCGGCGACAATAATCTGATTTTGTGGGATTTGAAAACGGGACGGCGGGTGCGGACGATTCAGGCTCACAAAGCAGCAGTCAACTCGATCGCCTTTAGCAGCGACGGTCAAAATCTGGCTAGCTCCGGCGATGACAAAACTGTTCGCTTGTGGAATGTCAGAACCGGCAGCAGGTTGCTGACTTTGAGCGGCCACACCGGAGCAGTAAACGCGATCGCTTTGAGCCGGGACGGTCAAACTCTCGCTAGCGGCAGCGAGGACAAGACTGTGCGTTTGTGGAATCTCGACACCGGAGAAGTCAGAAGGATTATCACAGGTCACGGAGGTGCGGTTAATGCTGTGGCTTTTAGCCCGAACGGGCAAGTTGTGGCTAGTGCTAGCAGTGACAATACGATCCGTTTGTCGAACGTGCAAGACGGGAAGCGCACCCGCACTTTTAAAGGGCATTCGAGTTGGGTGAGGACGATCGCCTTTAGCCAGGACAGCCGCAGTCTCGTCAGCGGGGGCGGAGATATTATTGTTTGGGATTTGAAGACGGGAAAAGAAAGAAGCACTCTTTCGGGTCACAGTCAGTTTGTGAATTCTGTGGCTGTTGGCAGAGATAGCAAGACTTTGGTGAGCGGCAGTCCCGATCGTACGATTAAGATTTGGCAAATGCCATAGTTATTAGTCATTAGTCAATAGTCATTAGTCAAACAGACTTGGATTAGTTGGCTAATTTTAATTTTTAACAGTCGATCGAATCCGATCGACCCAGATAAATCAAATACCCTACAACTGTTACTTGCCGCAATTGGCGAAAGTAGAAAACAGGTTAAACTCTGTAACTCTCCACGCTTGCCATGTTTGCCCGCCAGCAAAAAGACTGTACCTAGTCACGCTTTTATCGCTGTCAACATAACTTTGCCAACTCAATGAAGCAACTGTTGGATACTGGGCTGGAAAATCTCCTGGTATCGGACTTACTTGCGAGCTCATGTTCCAGCCTACTTTTTGGCTGAATTCTTGAATTTGACCTTCGCAAGTGCGACAGCTAGAACCGCCTACTTGCCGCCAAAGCTCTAATTGCGGAGTCAATCCATATTTGCCGTTGCTGGATTGCATCCACAGGCGATCGATCGTGCGGAGGTTCGGACAAGATAGATTGGCGGAGTTGTTGCGGATCAGAGAGACTGTTTCTTGATCGGCTTCGTACCATTTTTTGGCTTCTAATAAGGATTGAAGTTTGCTAAATTCGCTGTTACTTTCTTGTGAATTAGCGGCAAAAGTTGGCAACAAAACTGCCATAAATGTGCCGATTAATGCGAGGGATTGTTGGCGAAGTTTCATGATTATGTTCCT
>JAUBOH010000067.1:15183-22805 GCA_036700145.1 Microcoleus occultus BM001215366 | reverse complement strand
GTTTGTAGTGAGGACTTTAGTCCTCTGATTAAAGATGCGGACTAAAGTCCTCACTACAAACCTTTTTTACTGGTACGAGTTGACTAATGACGAATTTTTCGTTCAGTAACTAAAGTCAAACTTACCCATTCACCCTTGTCATTGTAACTGCGGATCATCCGAAATCGCAAGTCAGGTTCTACCAACCAACCGGCCTCAAAAAATATAGGTTTTCTGGATTCAATTTTCACCGGACAAGTGCAAGAACCTCCATCGGGAAGCAGCAAAACCTGCACGGGTGTTGCACCTTCGTTAAAATTAATCACAGAACCGTCAATGCTGGCGCTAGAACTGATAACATTAGCATTACTGCCAAAAGTGATTTTCTGCATTAGCCGATCGCCACTTTCCAAATGCAATTGCAGTTTGGTAGAATAAAAATCAGGATTCCGCCAATCTGGATACATTGTCACGGCCTCGCCCTCCCATTCTCCCAGCAAATCGTCAACAGTTAAAGGTGGACGTTCGGGGACATTTTGAGCGAGCTGCTTTTCCCGAATTAAGGTAAGTTTGGATAAATTGCCGTCGGTATTGTAGAGCTGAACGAAGCGCAACCGGCGATAATTGTAGATGAAACCAAACTCGGCACCGCACTCTGAATAAGGCGCTAGTTGAATAGTTCCCTGACAAAAAGCTCCCTTCTCAAAAAACAGGATATCTCGTCCCAAACTCTGATATTCTCGAACAAGTTCGCTAACTTCTGGTTCGCCGACACCGCTAGGATTTGGAGAGAAACGCCGCAGTTTCAACCGCACAGTTTTGTTATCGTTGAGTCCTTCTAGAGAAATAATGCTGGGAATATCTTGAAGTACCTCTCCCCGCGTTGATAGCTGAGTGAAGGAACCGTGCCATTCTCCTAAGTTTTGCAAAAAGTTTTCCCATTGTGATACCATATTCTTACCTTTGGATATATGTCTAAAAATAGAATTATAACTCTGCTGACGGATTTTGGATTGAGCGATGTTTATGCAGGAGTTATGAAAGGTGCGATCGCCCAAATCAACCCGCAGTTAAAAGTGATTGACATTACGCACCAAATACCCTCCCAAAATATTGCGGCGGCGAGGTTTTGTTTGATGAGTGCTTTTGCTTATTTTCCAGCCGCAACCGTCCACGTTGCTGTCGTCGATCCGGGTGTGGGTAGCAAGAGACGCGCGATCGCGATTAAATGTGCTAATTGCTTTCTTGTCGGGCCGGATAACGGGCTGTTTAGCGGGGTGTTGAGTCGCGAAAGTGCGATCGCATCTGTGGAGATCACCAATCCGCAATATTGGCGCACAACTCAACCCAGCAGCACTTTTCACGGTCGCGATATTTTTGCAGCAGCGGGCGCTCACTTGGCGAACGGGGTGGCTTTGGAAGAGTTGGGAGAGGCGATCGACCCTGCAAGTTTAGTGCAGCTAGAGATACCAAATTGCGGGGTTACAGCCACAGGTGCGACAGGTTTTGTTCAATATGTCGATCGCTTCGGCAATCTAATTACCAATATCCCCAATAATTGCCTTCAAAACAAAAATTGGTCAGTAAAAGTCGATCGTCTTTCCGATCCAATTATCATCCCCAGCGGCGAAACATACAGCGACAGCAAACCGGGGGATTTAATTGCCATAATAGGTTCTGAGGGCTGGCTAGAAATTGCCGTTAACGGCGGCAGCGCTCAATCTGTATTAAAATTGGAGTGTGGGGCGATCGTGCAATTGCTTTTTGAAACTAACAATTAAAATCATCTCTTTCAGTCCCCCTCTGCTGGGACGAAAGTTTGACTCTTAAGCGATTTCAATCGCCGTTTGATATTATTTCCTGTTTCCTGGGAATTACTTTCTCTGCAAAATCCACAACAGTTTGGCGATAGTCACCATTATTAAAAAAAGCATCTCCATTATTGTGCTTAGCATTAGGAACCAGCAAAATTTGCTTAGGTTCAGGAGCAGCAGCATACAACTTTTGACTCATCGCAGCGGGAATCAAAGGGTCAGCAGTCCCGTGCACAAACAAAACGGGCATTCGCAGCGATCGCACCTTAGAAATAGAATCAAACTTTTGCGTCAGCAGCAACCACAGGGGAAAAATTCGCATTAAAGGATATTTTTTTACCATATCAGCCATTGAAGTAAACGAACTTTGGACAATTAAACCAGCAGCTTCAGGATGCTTAATTGCTAACTCAACAGCAACAGTACCACCCATTGAATGACCGTACAATAAAACTTGGCTGGGCGACAATTGCCGCTGTTTTACTAAATAATTATAAGCTGTTTCAGCATCCTCATATACTTGTAATTCGTTCGGAAAACTGCCTTGACTGCGGCCGTAACCACGGTAATCTATTAACAATACTGAAAAACCCAATTGCTGAAAGCGGTAAGATTGATTGATATTAGCACCAATATTAAATCCTCGACCGTGTAAATATAATAAAACCTGCTTAAACTCCCCCCTTACCAAGGGGGGCTGGGGGGGTGACTGTGCGGGAATCCACCAACCGTGAAGTTTCTCGATTTTGCCTGACTTATTGGTTATTGGCAACCAAACTTCTTCGTAAGCGATATTAAAAGCATCGGGTGTTTTTTGGACGATCGCTGTTGGTTGAAAGATGAAACGAGTTTGCAGAACAAATAAGAGTATAGAGGAAGCAATGTAGGCGATCGCCAAAATTTTTCCTATAAGAAATAGCAACTTTAACCTGTTGGGCTTTTTATTTTTCATCAATCTAATTTTTAAAATTAGGTTCGTAGTAAGGACTTTAGTCCGACTCTAGTATTTTTTAATGCCTAAAGTCCTTAGTACAAACTTATTTATTCGCTCACTCAAGCTACAACAAAATTAACCAACTTTCCAGGCACCACAATTACCTTTTTAATCTCCTTACCTTCAAGATGGCGCTTCGCCAAATCCGACTCGCGAGCAAACTGTTCCAAAGCAGCTTTTTCAGCACCAGAAGGCACTTGAATTGTGCCGCGAGTCTTGCCCATAACTTGAATTACCAGCGTAATTTCATCGGTAACTAAGGCAGATGGATCTGCAACAGGCCAAGTTTGCAAGTGTACAGATTCGCTGTTACCAATCATGTGCCACAACTCATCAGCAATATGCGGTGCAAAAGGCGCTAACAGCAAAATTAAAGTGTTAATTCCCTCTGCATAAACTGGCGAATCCTTACATTTAGCATCAGCCAGCGCATTGTTCAACTTCATCATTTCAGAAACAGCAGTATTAAACTGATACTCGCCCTCCAAATCTTCGCTGACTTCCTTAATTGCAATGTGAATTGCCCGCCGCAAATCCTGCTCAATCTTGCTTAAATCGTCTTTCTTCCCCCCTTGGGAAGGGGTAGCAGAGGGGAAATTATCTTTCTCCCCCCCTTGATAAGGGGGGCTTAGGGGGGGTAAATGTCCCCGCTGCACCTTCATTTTATGAGCAGTTTGCCAAGTCCGAATAATCACTTCTCCAACCCTTCCCATCGCCTGCGAGTCCGAAGAAATCATGCTAAACGCGCCCAAATCGTGCAAAATATCTTCAGCAGCAATAGTTTCCCTTCTAATTCTCGACTCAGCAAAAGCCACATCTTCAGGAATGCCCCGATCCAAATGGTGGCAAACCATCAACATATCTAAATGTTCTTCTAAAGTATTGACAGTGTAAGGGCGAGTCGGGTTAGTTGACGAAGGCAAAACATTAGCTTGACCGCAGACTTTAATAATATCAGGTGCGTGTCCGCCGCCAGCACCTTCGGTGTGATAAGTGTGAATTGCTCGATTTTTAAAAGCGGCAATTGTAGCTTCCACAAATCCCGCTTCGTTGAGAGTATCGGTGTGAATTGCCACTTGCACGTCGTACTCCTCAGCCACACTCAAACAAATGTCAATTGTTGCTGGCGTAGTTCCCCAATCTTCGTGGAGTTTCAAACCCATTGCACCGGCCAATACTTGTTCGACTAATCCTTGAGGTTGACTGCTATTTCCTTTACCTAAAAATCCGAGATTTACGGGGAAAGCGTCGGCTGCTTGCAGCATTCTGTACATATGCCAAGGCCCGGGAGTGCAAGTAGTGGCGTTACTACCCGTTGCTGGGCCAGTGCCGCCGCCGATCATCGTAGTGATGCCGGAGGCGATCGCCACTTCTATTTGTTGCGGGCAAATAAAGTGAATGTGAGTGTCGATTCCCCCGGCCGTGAGAATCATTCCTTCACCCGCAATTACTTCTGTACCGGGCCCGATAATAATATCTACCCTATCTTGAATGTAAGGATTTCCCGCTTTACCAATTTTGTAAATCTTGCCGTCTTCAATCCCGACATCTGCTTTAACAATTCCCCACCAATCCAATATTAAAGCATTAGTAATTACCGTATCAACCGCACCATCAGCATTAGAAATAGGCGACTGTCCCATGCCGTCGCGGATGACTTTACCGCCACCAAATTTAACTTCATCCCCGTAGGTGGTAAAGTCTTTTTCAACTTCTATGAATAATTCTGTATCGGCTAAACGCACGCGATCGCCCGTTGTCGGCCCGAAGGTTTCCGCATAAGCGCGGCGATCCATTCTATAACTCATGCTCGCTCCTCATATTAATAAATTTTTAGTTAGCAGTTGAGCCTAAGTTTAATTATACTATGTGCCGACTTTTTCAATCTGAGACCAGTCAAAAAAAAATGCAACAGCAGGCCCGCGATCCAAACCCCGATAGTCATCAATTCTTCCCAATCTTCAATACGAAAATCGAAAATGGTGCGAGCGGGAAAATTTACTCCAGCATTTTCTTGACTTCCCTTTTCAAAACCTCCACATCCACCATCATATCCATGCCAATTAAACTCCAATCTTCCGAGTCATCGCTGTCATCAACCATACGAAAGTATTCTAATCCCAATAGCTGCGAAATATAATAGAAATATGGTGGAGTGTACCCTCCATAAAAGCATTCCAATACTTTCGTTCCCGGCTGACACCACAGCAAATTTGTAAAACCAGCCCCGTGAGGGCCAACAACCACCGCCGCTTCTGCAAACAGGCGAATTTGTTCATCGACAGTGCGCGAGATATCTTCCAAAATTTCAAAATCAAACTCTTTCAACACCTCTCGCACTTGTACCTCATTTTTCACATGGCGCCGCCCGCTTCTAGACAGATAAAGTTTTCTGTAAGGCTTTACCTTTTCCTCAAGACAGAATTTTTTACGCAAAAGTTCTATATCGTAAGGACTGGGAAAATACCAATCTTGATTGTTTCCCAACACGACACTTTCTGCATGATATCCCGTATCTCTAGCGCGAGTGTCGATGAGCGAACTTTCAGGAATACCGAGTTTGCTCATAAATCCCGACTCAAAAACTGTATGCCGCAGAGGATAACAAATTTTGGCTTCTTGCCAAATTTCCTTACCTAAAGCATCCTCAATTCTACAAAGTTTAGCTAGTACAAAAATGACATAATCGTAATAACTGCACCACAAATGCGACCAAGGAGCAACTACCAGCGGATAGGTAATTTGGTGGGGTTTGTAAGGCCATTCCAGAATGCCCGCACCGCTAATCCGAAAATCCAAGTCTAACAGCAACTTGTTATTCAGCAGCGTGTTGCCCGAGGTACAAATAGTTAAAGAATCTATTTGTTGATTCCGAGAAATTTTCCACACATAATCAGGGTCAAAAGAAACGGTTGTTTCCGCGGTAAAAAACCGAGAAGGCACTTTATTTACTGAGGTTAATGCGGGTATTTTTATAGGTTCGTGCTGTTTTTTGTAAACGATGCTGTCGTCTAGCAATTTGATGCTGGTGCGTCTGTCTAATGGGGTTCTCCAGACACGCCTCGACGTTGCCAACAAGCTCTGCTTCAACATCTGTTTGATCTGGTCAACTAATTTTGGGTTCATGACGCGCCTTTGCTGTGTATGTTTGCGGTTTTAACAACCAGTGTCGATCGCAAACGGCAGATTTTAACTCGCTCAAAAGTCGGAGAATTAACTGACAACGGAAAGGTACTCCTGCACTTATGCTGAAGGTAGAGAAAAAATTTTTAGATTGGTTTGTCACTCTCCCGGCGTTGGGGCAGAAGCGATTTTTAAGTTCAAAATAAGTTAAAAATTTCCCAATTCAAAACTCAAAACTCGCGAACTACCTTCTACCTTCATACTTCAGCATCCAGATGACCGTTCACTTTTGAATTGAAGCCGTAAACTTGACGGCTACCAACAAACGGCACTAATTGAACTTCTCTTTCGTCTCCCGGTTCAAACCTGACTGCTGTACCTGCGGGGATATCCAACCGCATTCCTTTTGCTTGTTCTCGATTAAATTCTAAGGCTTCGTTCGCTTCATAAAAGTGATAGTGGGAACCGATTTGAATCGGTCTATCGCCCGTATTTGCTACCAGCAGCCGCACCGTTGGGCGATCGGCATTTAATTCTATTTCACCGTCTGAAACAATCATTTCTCCCGGAATCATATCTGTCTCCTGCTATTTTTTGCGGTAGAATATTTAACGAATCGGATCGTGCACTGTCACCAACTTAGTTCCGTCGGGAAAAGTCGCCTCAACTTGCACTTCATGCACCATTTCCGGTATCCCTTCCATCACATCTTCCCGCGTCAGCAGAGTTGTCCCGTAACTCATTAAATCTGCGACGGTGAGGCCATCTCTTGCCCCTTCTAAAATCGCGGCGGATATATAGGCTAGTGCTTCTGGATAGTTTAATTTTAAACCTCTTTGTTTCCGGCGCTCTGCTAACAGGGCGCAGGTGAAAATTAACAGCTTGTCTTTTTCTTGGGGCGTGAGTTGCATTTTTATTCTGGTAAGGGCGATCGCATTATTTGTTCGAGTTCAACTATGAGCAGCAAATCATCGATAATTTCATCCCATGACCAAAGATAGTGTTAACATCCGGTTTGTGTCAAGATGGTTTATGCTTTTACTTTTGGACTTTAGCAGAGAACCGGAAAAAGAGTGTTTGTCGATCGCATATTTATGGCAAAACTCCGCTATCTTGTCGCGGCGAATGTCAATCGGAAGTTGTATGTCTGGTGCTGGGGGTGCGTATTGCATTTATTTGTAGCAGTTGAAACCGCAAGTAATTGCAACTAAAATAGAATGCTATTTTATCCAAACTCTGGGCAAACAGCAAGGGCGTTCCAAAAAAGACAGGCGCAGCAATTGCCAAATGGCGACAAACCAGTCTCTCGCCGCAGCGGTGGAATCACCGCGATACCGGCACAGCAAACCGTTAGGAATGCGTGTGACGCCGGCGGTGGAGTTACCGGGATAAATTGTTTCTTCGCACCGCAAAGCTCGCACTTTTTCCACTATCTCTGCTGTGACGGGTTCGCCTACCCAAGCGAGGGTAGCGACTGCGGGTTGTCCTGCCAATCCGTGAGGACTTTCGAGCATTTTTTCCCCGCCTGCGA
The DNA here is from genome assembly GCA_036700145.1 of Microcoleus occultus BM001215366. Lineage (GTDB taxonomy): Bacteria > Cyanobacteriota > Cyanobacteriia > Cyanobacteriales > Microcoleaceae > Microcoleus. Next base: position 15,364 of record JAUBOH010000067.1, on the reverse strand, counting down.
GCAATTGTCTGTCAATCCACAAAGGACGGTTTTGCTGCCAGATTTCGGTGTGCGATCGCCATTCTCCCGACAAGAACTTTTCGCCCCTAGCAGTGCGTCCAAAGCGCGTAATTTCCCACAGCAAAATACTGGCTTGCGGCGCTAATTCTACCCGCAAATTTTGTCTGTAAATTGCGCCGTC
>JAUBOH010000067.1:0-15083 GCA_036700145.1 Microcoleus occultus BM001215366 | reverse complement strand
CAATAATACAAGATAGCAGATTATACTAATTAATATGCGTCTTAAATTATCCTCCCATGCCAGCCACCCCTGAAAGCCTCCAGAAATTCGTCACCTACTGCCAGCAACATATTACAGGCGATGAAAAAGGACAAGCACAAGTATTTTTAGACCGCTTCTTTCAGGCTTTCGGCCACGAAGGGGCATTAGAAGCTGGCGCAACCTATGAGGAACGCATCGAAAAAAGCAGCAAAAAAGGTCAAATGGGATTTGCTGATTTGGTGTGGAAAAAGCACGTTTTGATTGAAATGAAAAAACGCGGTGAAGACTTGACGAAAAGAGAACACCGCACCCAAACAGAACGCTATTATATTCGACTCAAAAAAGACGATCGCCCGCGCTACGTGATGATGTGCAATTTTGACGAATTTCACATTTACGATTTCGACCTTCAGCCGGATCAGCCTGTAGACATTATATCCCTAAAGCAATTGCCCGCGCGATCGCCCGCTTTTGCGTTCATGGAATCTACCAGCCGCCGCCCCATATTCAAAAACAACCAAGTCGAGATTACCGAAAAAGCTGCTAGCAGAATGGGAATGCTGCTGGAAATGTTAATTGAGCGCGGTAAAGAGCGCAAATTTGGTAAATTCGATCGGTTTCAGGCACAGCGATTTGTGTTGCAGTGCGTCTTAGCAATGTTTGCCGAAGATCGGGGATTATTGCCGCCTGCACTCTTTACTCGCTGCGTCAAAGATTGTCTGGAAGGAGCAAGTTCTTATGATGTCTTGGGCGGATTATTTCAAGCAATGAATCAGCAGGGAATTACCCCCGCAGGACGCTACGAAGGAGTCGAGTATTTCAACGGCGGATTATTTTCGGAAATACACCCGATCGAACTGCAACAGGGAGAGTTGAAAATATTAGAAGTTTGTGCCGAACAAAATTGGAGTCAGGTACGCCCTTCTATTTTTGGCAATATTTTTGAATCGGCTTTGAAAACAGATAAAAAACAGCGCCGCGCCTACGGAATTCACTTTACTACTGAGGGAGACATTCGCCGCATCGTTCTGCCCACAATTAGCTATTACTGGGAAGAGCGAATTAATGCTGCAAATACGGTAGCCGAACTGCAAAATTTGCACCAAGAATTAGGTCGCTATCGCGTCCTAGATCCGGCTTGCGGTTCGGGGAATTTTCTGTATGTAGCTTATCAGGAACTGAAGCAAGTTGAAAAGTTACTTTTAGATAAGCTAAACGAGTGCGACGGTACAAAAGGTTATATGAATTTAGTCACGCCGCAGCAATTTTACGGCATGGATATTAACTCGTTTGCGGTGGAGTTGGCGCGGGTGACGTTGATGATTGGGCGCAAGGTGGCGATCGACAATTTGGGATTGAAAGAACCTTCTCTGCCTTTAGATACTTTGGATAAAAATATTGTCTGTGCTGATGCTTTATTTACTGATTGGGTGAAGGCTGACGCGATTGTCGGGAATCCCCCATTTTTAGGCGGAAAGCACATGAGGATTGCCCTGGGAGATGAATATATTGACCGCGTGTTTGAACGCTTCCCTGATGTGAAAGATTCGGTGGATTTTTGTTCCTATTGGTTTCGCATAGCTCACAATAATTTAGCACACAATGGCAGAGCCGGTTTAGTTGCTACTAATTCAATTAGTCAAGGTAAAAGCCGTGCTGCTACGTTAGATTATGTCGCGCAAAATGGCGGTCATATTTATGCGGCCGTTTCTACTCAGCCTTGGTCTGGCGAAGCTAAGGTTCATGTCAGCCTGATTAACTGGAGCAAGGAAAAGCCGAAAGTTTACTATTTAGATAATTTTGTGGTTTCAAGTATTAACTCTTCGCTGCAAGCTACGATCGATGTTTCTCAAGCTGCTAGGTTGTCAGCGAATTTAAATAAATGCTTTCAAGGTGTAGTTCCTAATGGTAAGGGATTTATTATTACCGAACAAGAGGCTAAGGACTGGATTCAAGCTGATTTGAATAATCAGAAAGTTATTAAACTTTTTTCAATGGGTGCGAATCTAGCTAAAAATCCTAACTGTGTACCCGATAGATGGATTATTGATTTTGATGACATGACAATAGAAGAAGCTAGCAACTACGAACTACCTTTTAATCGATTGAAATCAACTATTGCCCTCGAACGCCAGAATAATCGCAATGAAGCATTAAAACTAAACTGGTGGAAATATGAAGGAAAACGCTTAGGAATGAGAAAGGCGCTCGCCCCTTTATCTCACTACTTCACTGTACCGAGAGTCTCAAAGTGGGCTGTCTTCATTCCCGCTCCTGTTAGTTGGCTACCAGGTGACTTAAATATTGTTGTTGCTTCAGAAGACTTCTACATTTTTGGCATTCTCACATCAAAGGTTCATCGCTTCTGGGTTAAAGCTCAAAGCTCAACACTTAAAGGAGACACTCGATACACGAATACAACCTGCTTTGAAACTTTCCCCTTTCCCCAGACACCGACTGGTCAATTAGTAGAGGAAATTCGGGCAACTGCGGTGGAATTGCACCAATACCGCACTCAACAAATGTCAGCAAAGCAGTGGGGAATTACTCAACTTTACAATAAATTTTTTGAAGAACCAACAAGTCAACTTTATAAACTCCACGCTAAGCTCGATCGCCTATGTCATGCAGCTTACGGATTTACTGACAGTGACAATCTGTTAGACCGATTGCTGGCATTAAATCTAGAATCAGCAGAAACAGAAAAACAAGGCGAGCCAATAGTTGGGCCAGCAGCCCCAAACTAAGTTACAATACTAATCGCAATCTAAAATTTTAGATCAATTTCCTCTCAAATTGTTGCCCAGCATCAAGGCTAAATTGAGCTCCATCCCCAAATAGGAAAGGGAACGGAATTTGCGATTTACTTGCGAGTTGCAGCGCCAAACGCGATCTACGCCGATTCGCGATTTTTTAATAAGTCGAGAATCGGCGTGTATCGCGCTTTTAACCTAATTTTTATGGGGGCGGAGGGACTTGAACCCACACGACCGTTTCGGGTCAACGGATTTTAAGTCCGTAGCGTCTACCATTCCGCCACGCCCCCCTTTCGTGAAATTGTTGTGGGTTTGAGCCACTGACAACAACAGCCTTTTATTCTACAGCCAAAACCCCAATTTACGCAACCCCTAATCGAAAAATTCCCAAAAGTCGCGCTGGAACTCCCCAAGCGGTACAATAGTTAACCAGCGATCGCAGAGCGTGTCAGCCCAGTTACCCTGTTATTTTTCCCTTAAACCAAATCTATGTATATTACCTTGCTGCTTTACGCCGTGTTGGCAGGAGCCTATCTCCTGGTAGTACCCGCGGCAACCTACGCCTACCTGAACAGTCGCTGGTACGTGGCTACCTCTTTTGAGCGCGGCTTCATGTACTTTTTGATGTTCTTCTTCTTCCCAGGTATGTTTCTCCTAGCTCCCTTTTTAAACTTTCGCCCCAAACGGCGGCAGATAGAAGCCTAAATGAGACGTATTGACGTAATTGGAATCAGTCTCGGCTTTTTTGTAGCAGGTGGGTTTGTCTACTTGCTGCTGCAATTCGCCGGACTTGACAGCATGAATGCAGGGATTTGGAGTCAGTTATTTTTGGTCGTCGGCTTGATTGGCTGGCTGGTGACTTATTTATTTCGAGCGCTGACTCAAAATATGACCTACAGCCAGCAACTGCAAGAGTACAAAGAAGCTGTCTTGCAGAAGCAGCTCGATGAACTCAGTCCCGAAGAATTAGCCAAGCTTCAAGCCGAAATTGAGCAGGAAAAAGATAATTAGTTATTAGTTATTAGTTATTGGTTATTAGTTATTAGTTATTGGCTCTAACAAATAACAAATAACAAATAACAACTGACAAATAACAACTGACAACTGACCAATGCCCAATGCCCAATGCCCAATGCCCAATGACTAATAACTAATGACTATTTCTAATTGTTTTGAGACCTTGCGAAAAAGGAATCAATGTGCATTGATTCCTTTTATTACTGCTGGCGATCCAGATTTGGAGACAACGGCTAAAGCACTGCAAATTTTGGATGATAATGGTGCAGATGCGATCGAGCTTGGCGTTCCCTACTCAGACCCGCTAGCTGACGGGCCGGTGATTCAAGCTGCCGCTACCAGGGCTTTGCAGCGGGGAACGCGGTTAGATCCGGTGCTGGAAATGGTGGCGAAAGTTAGTCCGAATTTGCGATCGCCCATCATTCTGTTCACATACTACAACCCGATTTTGTACCGAGGTATAGAAACCTTTTTGGAGCAAATCAAAAGTGCTGGAGTTCAGGGATTGGTTGTACCGGACTTGCCTTTAGAAGAAGCCGACAGTCTGATTCAACCTGCAAACAAATTAGGGATTGAACTAACATTATTAGTTGCTCCCACAAGTCCCAAAAGCCGCATAGAAGCGATCGCCCGCCAGTCTCAAGGATTTATTTACTTAGTCAGCGTGACGGGGGTTACGGGAGTGCGCGAAGGCTTAGAAACGCGAGCAAAAGAGTCGCTGCAAGAAATCCGCAGCATCACCGACAAACCCATCGGTGTCGGGTTTGGTATCTCGAAACCCGAACACGCTCGCCAAGTGAAAGAATGGGGCGCAGACGCTGTGATTGTTGGCAGTGCTTTTGTGAAACGCTTGGCCGAAGGCACTCCAGAACAGGGTTTGGAAGCGATCGGCGAGTTCTGCAAGAGTCTAAAAACAGCGATTCAAAATGCTTAGCAACTGTGCAGGTATTTTCAGCCATTAGACAGATGTGTGCGATCGGGATATGTGGCGACAATTGCGATTAAAGACCTTGTTGTACTTGAGATCATACACCATCTTCCTTCTGGTTCCTGACTGGAAGGTTTTTTTTTGAGTCGAAAACGCAAAACATTTCAACATAGTGCGTGCACACAGAACCAAACAGCCATGTAGGGAAACGGCAAGGCCTAAGTCCGGCGCGGGGGGAAGCGACTTTTAATACAGCAAATTCCACGTTTATGAAGGACACGCCCGCGATCGAGCTATCCCCGTCCACCTCCTTTCGACACGGCTTTTGGAGTGTCCCTACAAACCAGGAATAAGCTGTAATTGGTAGAAGATTGAGAATTGTCCATTCCTGATTCCTGATTCCTGATTCCTGATTCCTTCTACTATAACTTGAGGAATCTAACTTGAGATAGATGAAAAGCGGCTGTTTCTATTCGTATACTAAAAAAGTGTTTGAGTGCCTAATTTTGTAATGGTAGCCATCTACAGAACCACCAGGCGATTGAGCATTTCACAATAGAAAGGAGCATTTTTATGAACAGACTAACTGCATTTCTGAAAAAAATTCGAGCTGTACAAATTTTAACAGTGTTTCTGGCTGGTATTTTAGTATTAGTGAGTACGGCCTGCAGCCGCCCGGACGTGACGGCAGGAAAAACTGATGTGATGCCAGCAAAAACTGATGTAATGTCAGCAAAAACCGCCGACAAAATTAGAGAAGAAGTGCCTTCTGGGGCTGTAACTTCCGAATTCAAAGGTGGCATGAACGACTACAGCGATGTCGATCCCAGAAACCAAAAGGTGACAACAACAGAAGCAAAAGCTCAGCTTCTTAAAGAGCAAGCGCAGCACCGCATCGACACGAAATCTAGCAGCAATGTGGTCGAAAATGTGAAACGGGTAGCGGACGACGTGCCGGACAAACTAGACCAAGTTGGCGAAAAGCTGAATGAGAATGCTCGCACCGCCCAGCGCAAAGCTGATGACTTTGGCGACAAAACCAAAAAAGGCTTGGCTAATCTTAAAGAAAACACTCGCGAAGGCTTGAAGGGAGCAAAAGAGATTGTTAAAGAAGCCACCGAGGGAGCAAAAGAAAGAGCAGCAGAGGGTACTGAGTCGCTGAGATATAATACCAGCGGTGGCCAAGAAAATGTCACAAATGCAGCGCGAGATGCAAAATAGAACGCTGAAGATGCCTCGGAGAAGGTTCGCTAGAAAGTGAATCGAGATATTGACAAAACTCAACGATCGGCACAAAGAGCGGCAAACGCGATCGACTAATCTGATATAACGCTGTTTTTTTCTCTCAAAGCTACAGTCAGACAGGGGTTTTATTTTAACCCCTGTCTGATCTCTGCTATTGGTGGTCGGATCGCAGACTATTTTAATCGAAGGTCGGCCATTAGCCCGGACATAGGGTGCAGCGAGAGTTTCAGCAGAATGAAACAGCCTGCACTTTTTTGTATGTGGAGACTTGAGTGCTACTGATTTCACGGATTATTGATAATTTCTATAGATTGTATTTTGAGTTTTTGAGGTCGCAATTTTTTACATCAAGTAGCGGAAATTTGGGCGATGGCTGGGAGCCCCGCAAGCTACGACCTATATTAAATTTACTTAATTAAACATTGTATTTTTCAAAACACTGTACTGCCGTGTTTCTACCGTCCTTGACGTTCATTTAACCGCATTTGAGACTAAACGCAGCAACGAACACGTAAGTAACAGGCTTGAATCGCGATCCCCAAAGTATAAAATATGTTCCTTAATAGATCGGTGGAATTTGCGATCTGTCGATCGCAAATGCTGCATTTTATGCCCTAAGATAGATACATTAACTTTTTTAAGTTAAGGCCTGGGTTGAGGTTTGCTGAAATGAATGCAACAGTAAATGTACTAAATTTGACTGCGCTAATGCCTGGAGCTCACCAGCTCGCCCAATTGTACACCGATTATCCACCGTCGATCGATCGGGCTGCGAGCCATAAAAATCGGCTGCCCGCAGCTAAAATTCTCAAACGTATGTCCTTGAAGCCGAGGATTTCCCGGAGGCGGTGCTGCCAAAATACGATCATCGAATTGCATCAGGTGCCGTTAATTGCATCCCTGGAAATAGTCCTCAAGCGAACAGACATTCAAAGGCGAACTAGAACCGAGTTCAGCTATTTACAAATCTCTGAAACCTGCCAATATTTGAATTAATCTTGACCGAAAGCAGCCCGGTACAAGCCCCCAGATTCATAGGTGCAGAAATAAAAAACATAGTCTTTTATCGCAAGTCCCTTGATTCATCCATGAAATCGTTTTCTTCAATTCTGCAATCTAAAATCTAAAATCTAAAATCTAAAATCGATTGACTGTCACTTACCAGATTGGGCGGTATAAGACTGAGCAACAAGAAGCAACGGATTTGCCAGATATTCGAGCCGTAATCCGCAGCAGCTCGACAGGGGGGATCGAAGCAAACCTTATTTTGAGAATAGTATTTCGATGCTAGTAACGATGATGCACGACTTTTACGATGCGCTGGCCCATTTGGCAATTTATGCCGATGCCGCACCGACGCAGCGCAAACAAATCCTGAAACGGGTTGGGGCTAGTCAGAAAAAACTCAAAGAATGCGCGCACCGTACCCCAATCGATTACCAGCACAAGTTCGATCTGGTTGAGGCAGAATGGCTCCGGGTTTTAGGGAAAAAAGCAGAAGCAATGGAACTGTACGATCGAGCTATTGCCGGAGCTCAAGCTAACGAATATTTGAATGAAGAAGCTCTTGCTTGCGAACTCGCTGCTAAGTTTTACCTGTCATGGGGAAGAGAAAAAATTGCCCGAATCTACATGATAGATGCCTATAATTGCTACGTCCGCTGGGGAGATCGACCCAAAATTGACGACTTAGAAAAACGCTATCCTCAATTGTTGGAACCGATTTTGCAGCCAGCAAAAATCGCGGCAAATTTATTACCAAATTTCGCAACACCAGCCAACCAAAATCAATCGGTGCATCCATCCATTCTGCCATCCATTTATCCGTCTGTGTCGGCGAGCGTCTCAGATTTCGGAAATTTTTCAACTCTGCTAAAAGCTTGTCAAGCGCTATCTAGTGAAAGAGAGCTCGATCGACTGATTGCCACACTGATACAACTGGCAATGAGTAATACAAAAGCTGATAAAGCAGTGCTGCTAAAGCCAAACGGCGATCGATGGGAAATCGCTGCTACGAGCGCGATCGACAATTTGGGAGTCGAGCGGGCGATCGGCTTATCATCCGCAACGCTTGATGAAAACAGCCACATCCTGCCCCTCAAAATTGTTGACTGCGTTAAAAACTTGTTGAAACCTGTAATTATGCGGGACATCGCTCAAAAATGCGATTGGGATTCCGACTCCTACATCCTCAAATACAAACCGCAGAGCCTGTTGTGTTGGCCGATTCTCGATCGAGGTAACTTAGTCGGCATTTTATATCTGGAAAATCGATTAACCGCAGGAGTTTTTACGCGCGATCGCCTGCAACTTCTCAATCTCCTGTGTTCCCAGGCCGGCATCAGTTTGCAAAATGCTTTGCTAGATAAAAAATATCAGGATTACAGCCAACAATTAGAGCGATCGCTAGAAAAATTCAGCCGAACCGAAGCTCAGCTTGCCCAGCAGAAACAAATGCTGCAAGCGATTCTTGATGTCGCTCCGATTTGGATTTGGATGGTTAATCCCAGGGGGAAAGTACAGTTTTTTAACAATACCTTCTGTCAAGATGTGGGCGTGCCTCGGAGCGCTTTCCTAGCTGTGGAGCATTACAAAGAAATACTGGGGGAGAATGCAGCGGGCTGTATGGCTTCAGATGCTGCTTGCCTTGCCCAAGATTTGCCGCATTACTCTAACGAAACTCTCACACTTGTTGACGGGAAACAACACTATTTAGAAATCACGAAAGTGCAGTTAAAAAATTCCCAGGGCCAGACGATCGGGATTATTGGTTTGGGTGTGGATGCCACCGAGCGCAAGCAAGCTGCGGAACTTTTGCAACAGCAAAATCAACAGCTAGAACAAACTTTAAAAAATTTACAGCAAGCGCAACTGCAAATCGTGCAAAGCGAGAAAATGTCGGCTTTGGGCAATTTAGTTGCCGGAGTAGCCCACGAAATAAACAATCCGATTGGCTTTATTTCGGGCAATTTAAGCGAAGCTAAAAGGAGTTTTGCAGATGTTATAGAACACTTAGAATTGTATCGAACCCATGCACCGAAATCGGAAATTGCCGACCACGCCGAAGAGATAGACATCGATTATCTCTTGGAAGATTTACCGAACATGATTGATTCAATGCAAGTCGGGTGCGATCGCATTTGCAGCATCAGCACCAGTTTGCGTACCTTTTCCCGAGGCGACAAAGACTACAAAGTCTCTTTTAATATTCACGAAGGCATTGATAGCGCTATTTTAATTTTGAAACACCGCCTCAAAGCCAACGAACAGCGCCCGCAGATCGAAGTTACCACTAAATACGGCAATCTCCCTAAAATCCAATGTTTTCCCGGTCAATTAAATCAAGTTTTTATGAACCTGCTTGCCAATGCGATCGATGCCTTAGAAGAGTCAAATCAAGGACGCAGTTTTAACGAAATTGCCGTCAATCCCAACCGCATTACGATTGCCACTGATGTAGTAGATGAACGATATATTAAAATTATAATTGGCGATAACGGTACGGGGATGAAAGAGGAAGTGAAACAGCAGATATTCGACCATTTGTTCACGACGAAAGGTGTCGGAAAAGGGACAGGATTGGGGTTGGCAATTGTCCGTCAGATTGCGGTAGAAAAACACGGCGGAACCATCGAGGTGAATGCAGAGCCAGGAATTGGGACTGAGTTTGCGATCGTTTTGCCGGTGAAGGGATAAATTTTAATTAAAATTAAATGTTTTTTGGGCGATCGCGTGATAAAATGTAATTTTACCAGTCTATTTTACTGGGGAGTTTTTTAAATGCCCTACAGCCAATTTAGGCTCGAACAAATCAAGTTACCATTGAAAGCCTCGGCGGTTGAAACCGCCGGGGTTTGATCTATCTCAATCGATCTCAATGAGTATTTTGTCGGTAATCTGGGAAAAATCCTCGGTATTTTGAGAAGTTTCATAGAATAGCACTGTACACAAGGCTTGTAGTGAGGACTTTAGTCCTTCTATGGATGCGGACTGAAGTCCTCACTACAAACCTTTTCTAATTTAATCACTCGGTAAACTCAATTTTATTACCTGTCCCACTGATACCTCGTGCTTGTGCGTCGCTACCACCACCGCACCTCCTAATCGCGGATCGTAACATCCAACCCAAGCCGCAGGATGGCATTCGTGTACTAAATACCCGTACAGCCAAATTGCTCCTCTACCTTCAATGACAATTCCTTGGCTGAATTCCACGTCTTGAGGAAGTTTCAAACCTTGTAAATCATCGGGTGTGATAATGCCGTCTTGAGTTGTAATTCGCAAGCGCAAATGTTGGTAAGCTAAACCGTCTTGAGTTTGATTGGGGATTATTTTTAATTCAATCGGATTCATTGGATGCACAAATGTTGAATGTTTTTACAGAATCATATACCCGATTGGGGTAAATTGGGAATTCGATCGCCTACTTTGAGTCCCAATTGAGCCGCCCTTCCGCCTCTGAGTTCGATCACTCCGTCAACGGGAACATCAGGGCCGTAGTTGGGGCAGGCTTCGCTCAAACACGGCGGTACGTTAGGAATTATCGCCTGCACTACGCCTTCTCGCAGAAAAATCATATCGAGCTCGATAAATACGTTTTTCATCCAGAAGCGCACGTTTCGCGCGGGGGCGATCGGGAAAAGCATTCCCCTGTCATCCGGCAATTCTGTGCGAAACATTAAACCTGTCGCTTGTTCTTCGGGAGTTTTCGCAACTTCCAGTCCGATCGCGCGAGATCCTACAATCGTGTTAACAGAAACTGGCAAAAGCTGACCGCTATCTATGCCGCCAAACAGCGATATAAAGTTTAATTCAGTCAGATTATAGCTTCCAGAAACTACTCCTAAATAATTGCCAGATTTTTTATCTTGCATAACAGTTTGGTTGTTAATAACAGAAATATTCAAATCGCTGAACTTTATGCCTTCTGTTAAGACAATTTTATCATTGCCGTTGCCAAAATCTGTAATTATGTCGGCTTCACTAATAATAGACGCAGCAGAGGTTTTATCAATCAAAAATAAATCATCTCCCGCGCCTCCTGTCAAAATATCCGCGCCTTCGCCGCCGATGAGCAAATCGTTACCCCGATCGCCAAACATCCAATCAGACTCTTGTCCTCCATAGATTGTATCGTTTCCCTGCCCGCCTGAGAGTGTATCAGGGCCTTCATTTCCAGCCAGCAAGTCATTGTCCCGATCGCCAAAAATCAGGTCATTTCCCCCCAAACCTTGAATAGTATCATTACCCGCCAATCCTCTAATCGTATCGCTGCTGGGGGTTCCCAACAGAAAATCGAAGCCGAAAGTACCGCCGATGTTAACCATTTTGCGTTTAATAAAAGGAAGCTTTGGCGATCGGCATTCGCCAACCGGTACCAAAAGCTCGATCGCTAATTTTCAAACCCGGGGCTGCTTGCCGCCGTTTAAATTCCGATTGCATGACTAATTTTACTACACGTTTAACCACCGCTTCATCATGTCCAGCAGTGACAATTTGTTCGGCAGATTCGTGCTGTTCGATTAACCGCTGCAAGATGTCATCCAAGACATCGTAAGCTGGCAAAGAATCTTGGTCAACCTGTCCCGGTTTCAGTTCGGCACTCGGCGCTTTACTAATAATATTAACCGGAATAATTTCTTTTCCCAGAGGCGGGCTCGGGGGTGGGTATGGAGAGGGCGGGCACGGGGACACCGCCCCTACATATCCGCCAGAATTCAGCCATTGACAAAGGGAATAAACGCGAGTTTTCGGCACATCAGAAATCACCGCCAATCCCCCATTCATATCGCCGTAGAGAGTGCAGTAACCCACCGACATTTCCGACTTGTTGCCAGTCGAAAGCAGCAAATGTCCGAACTTATTAGAAATTGCCATCAACAGATTGCCGCGAATCCGCGATTGAATATTTTCTTCAGCAATCCCAAAAGTTGTATTGACAAACAAATCGGCGAGAGTGCGATCGTAAGTTTTCATCAAATCGCCGATCGACAACATTTCGATCGCAATGCCCAGATTGCGGGCTAATTCCAAAGCATCGTTAACCGAATGATCCGAACTGTAAGGAGAAGGCATCAGCACTCCCAGCACGTTTTCGGGCCCGATCGCGCAACTGGCGATCGCCGCCACCAAAGCCGAATCTATCCCGCCGCTCAAACCGAGTACCACCTTAGAAAAACCGCACTTGCGAACATAATCTCGCACTCCCAGAACCAAAGCCGCCCAAATTTCTGCATCGGGCTCCGCCGGATAAAAACTCAAAGGTGCCGTCTCAATTTCTGCTGCCTTTTGCAGATTTCTGGCAACTAAATCTTGTTTAGCTGCGTCATATTCCAGCACCCCAAAATCAGTTTCAAAAGCAGCTAATACCTGAATCAAATCGCCCTTTCGATTCACAGCAAAACTGCTGCCGTCAAAAATAATATCATCATTTCCGCCTACCTGATTAGCGTAAACAATCGGTATCCCGCAGCGGGTGGCGCTGTGCTGCAACATCGCCGATCGCACTCCCCGCTTCCCCACAGAATAAGGCGATGCCGACAAATTCACCACTAAATCTACGCCCAATTTTGCCAAATCGGAAACAGGATCGCCCGCGTAACTGCGCTTACCCCAAAACTCCTCATTGTTCCATAAATCTTCACAAATTGTCACGCCTATTTTGAGTTCGCCAAGAGTCAAATAATTGCTGTTTTCTCCCGGTTCAAAATATCGATCTTCATCAAATACATCATAAGTCGGCAACAAGCGTTTATGAAAAACTTGTTTAACGGCGCCATTTTGCAACAAAACAGCGCTGTTAAACAATGATTTTCCCCCTACTTTAACAGCATTAGCATTAGGTAGGGCCGTGCCGACTACGACGGCCAACTCCGGCGGCAAAGCTTGGGCCAGTTGCTGCAACTGTGCGCCTGCGGCGGCAATGAAACTGGGGTCGATCAACAAATCGCGCGGCGGATAACCGATCAGGGAAAGTTCCGGTGTCAGCAATAAGTTTGCGCCCTCCACAGTCGCTTTTTTCGAAGCCTCCAGAATTAGGTGGGAGTTGCCAAAGATATCACCAATAGTAGGGTTGAGTTGTGCGATCGCAATTTTCATATTACCTGCATGACATATCATAAATATTGCTAGTAGTCCGCCCGTGCGGACGCAATTTCCTATATTCCTAGATTTGAATATAGGGAAACATTACTCAGATTTGTAATGTTTCAACTCTTCCTCAATATAATAATTTACCAAATCCCGGTAAAGATTTTCAACCACATCAGGATTCAAACCCGATTGTAAAGCCCACTCGCGCCGCTGCTGCAACATAGCATAAAAGCGATCGGGCGCTCTAACGCTAGCTTCACTTGTTTTGAATCTTGCCGCCGCGACGACGTATTTAAATCTCTTGCTCAAAGCGTCGATCACTTCTCGATCGATGATATCAATTTCCTCCCGAACTTCGTGAATATTAGCGCATTCATCAGGGTCTTTCATCTGCGGCACTCCTTAATAGCTTCTATTCTCATCTTACTAAATTGATCCCCGAATGTCATCCAAGGAACAGTTAGATAAACACCAGCGGCTTATTTTTGAAAGGAGCAAAAGCTGCCGCATCAAAGCGGTACAAACTAGCAGGGCGACCAGCCCCCCGCGAAACCTTAACACTGGTATCGCACAAAAAACCCAATTTCAACAATCGAGCTCTAAAATTAGAATAATCAGAAAAATTTTCCCCCAAAATAGTCGTATAAAGTTGATACAAATCGCTCAAAGTAAAAAGCTCCGGCAAAACTTCAAAAGCTACCGGACTGTATTCAAGTTTGTTACGCAGTCGGCGGTATCCGTATTCCAGAATTTGATTGTGATCGAAGGCCAACTTAGGAACTTGTTGCACGGGATACCAAGCAATGCCACCGACGCGGTGGCCCACACCAGCAACCACACTTCCAGCAATTAACTCAGCTTCCTCAAACCGAACTAAAGCAAAATAACTCACCGAAAGATAGCGATCGCCCCTGGTGAATTCCCGAGGGTCGCGCCCCGGTTCTCCGAAAGTATACAATTGCTCCAGATACAAATTTTTGACCCGAATTTTTTCCGACAAAATCCGGTAAGCCGCATTTTCCAGAGACTCTCCGTGCCGCACCAAAGTACCGGGAAGACTCCAAGAATCGATAAACGGTTCGTCTTGCCGCATTACCAACAATACCAGCAAGCGGTTCTGCACGGTATCGACGGAGAAAATCACATTATCTACTCCTACTTTAAAGTCAGCTAATGAGCAACTTTCGCTCTTTTTTGTGCCTCGTGCCATGCGTACAAATGCTCCCTATTGATGTAATCTTCGATGGTCGGAGTTAGGGCCTCGGTGTCTCCTGTTTCGCGATAGGAGGTAGAAGAAACATTGGGAGCACTCAAAGATGCGATCGCCACCTCTGCACCCATGCGCCTCAACTGCCACAAATCTAACTGTTCTGACGGATAACCAGGTCGCGGTACAATCAGCAACTCCACTTCTGTTAACAATTGTTCAAATTTGTACCAGCGAGATAGTTGCGTCACCAAGTCAGAACCTATTACCAGCGTCAATTCTGCATCCGGCCACTGCAATTTTGCTTGTTCTACAGTTTCTAGCGTCCTCGGACTGCTGAGTTCTGGATGTAAGCAAAGATTGTGTTTCGGCGAATTAATTTCTTGAATGATTAGCAGCAGCATTGCCGATCGGTGTTGCAGGGAAGTTTCATGGGTCTTAAAAGGATTGTCAGACGCCCAAACAGCCACATAATCAAAATGCTGAGACAGCCAATTCAGGATTGTTTTGTGCCCCGCTGTCGGCGGATCGGCACTGGTTCCAAACAAGGCAATTTTCTGCATAGGGAATCGGTAATGGGTAATTGGGAATGGGTAATTGGGAATTCGGAATTGGGAATAGTATCATGTCCATCAATACCCGATCGTAAAAAAGGTTTGTAGTGAGGACTTTAGTCCTCTAACTTTGAAGCGGACTAAAGTCCTCACTACAAACCTTTTGTGATTATTATTCGCTGGACATGATATAATTAGTAATGTGTAAAATGACTAATGACTAATGACTAATGACTAATGACTAATGACTAATGACTAATGAC
>JAUBOH010000066.1:0-22826 GCA_036700145.1 Microcoleus occultus BM001215366 | reverse complement strand
GACTCAACGGACAGTTGGAAGCACGGGAACGTGAAATTTCAACGCTGCATTCCCAGGCTCAAAGTTTGCAAACCGCTGTGGGCGAAAAGCAAGTTTTGGAATCTCAGTTGTCAGAAGTTCGATCGCAACTCAAAGAATCCTCAGCCACTATTACCCGATTGCAGACCCAACAAAAATCTACCGGGTCTTTAGAGGTTGATGTTGACCTGACAAGCATCATGCTTGAGAACGAAACTCTGCATAGTGATTTGAATGAATCCCTCACAAAAATCGAGGGTCTGAAAGCCAGACTTGCTGAATTTGAATCCCAATCCCAACCTCAACTCCCAACTGAACTCCCAACTGAACTCCCAACTGATAAACGTAAAAAACAGAAAGTCTCAGTAACAAGTAGCAAATAACGCAATTTGTTTTTAGTAACAAGAAACATTATTTGTTTTTTGTTACTATCTCTGTTTTTGAGTTGAGTTTTGAGTTGAGTTTTGAGTTGAGTTTTTTAGTTTTGAGAAAACAATTAGGGGAAATAAGAATGTTGGAAGAAATTAGTTTGATGTTGTCGGCGAGATTCCCGCTGCTGTGGGTAGTGTCACCGGAAGAGGAAACGGCAGAAGAGACGCTATGTATAGCAGCCTCTATTAAAAAAGCTCAATTTTATTTATGGGATTTTGCCCGTGGCTGGAATGACTCGAATGCCGCCAAAGGCAACCCGATGCAGGCACTGGAACGAGTCATTAAAGCACCGCCAGAAACAGCAGCAATCTTTGTGATGAAGGATTTGGCAGCTTTGATTGCACCAGGGGCTAATGGGCAGATTTCCAGTAACCAGTTGCCGATCGTCCGCGAAATTAAGAATCTGGCAAGGGATATCGCGCGCGATCGCCGAACGTTGGTAATTTTGTCTGACCAATTGCGTTTGCCAGTGGAACTGCGGGAAGAAACGACGGTTGTGGATTTCTCATTGCCCAGCATCGAGGAAATATCTGAGTTGATCGATCGGCTGGTTCCAAGTGAGAAAATCCGATTGGTTGATGATGAAAGAGAGCAACTAATCAAAGCCTGTCAGGGTTTGACTCGTTGCCGAATTGCGCGGGTATTGGCAAAGTGCTTGGCTGCGTCAGCATTCATTACGAAACTTGCCATAAATTCGGTCATCGAGGAAAAGCGTCAGACCATTCGCGAGACAGGAATTCTTGAATTTATTCCTGCTGTTGCCGGCTTAGAATCTGTTGGTGGTTTGGAGAATTTGAAGGCTTGGGTGAAGGTTCGATCGCACTCTTTCAGTGACAAAGCCCGTGAGTATGGTTTGCCCAGTCCCAAGGGTTTGCTGCTGGCTGGCATTCAAGGTACTGGCAAATCTCTATCAGCTAAAACCATAGCTGCTGAATGGAAATTGCCGTTACTGAGACTGGATGTGGGGCGGTTGTTTGGTGGCATTGTTGGTGAGAGTGAGAGTCGGGTTCGGCAGGTGATTAAGTTAGCGGAGGCGATCGCACCCTGTGTACTTTTCATAGATGAATGTGACAAAGCGTTTGGCAACATCAACAGCAGTGGCGACGGTGATTCTGGAACATCGCGCCGAGTATTCGGCAGTTTGATTACATGGATGCAAGAAAAAACGGCACCGGTATTCATCGTGATGACCGCCAACAACGTAGAGATTTTACCCGCAGAGCTTTTGCGGAAAGGTCGTTTGGATGAACTTTTCTTTATTCAGTTGCCAAATCAGTCTGAACGAAAGCAAATTTTTCAAGTTCATTTGGAAAGATTACGCCCTGGTCGGTGTGGTAATCGGCAAAGTGATTTCGATTTAGGAATGCTAGCTGCTGCCTCAAAAGATTTTTCCGGTGCCGAAATCGAACAAGTGATTTACGAAGGAATGCAACAAGGATTCAGTCGTGGAGAGGATTTTACGCAAGCAGATATCTTGACTGCGATTCACTATTGCATACCACTAGCTCAAATTGCTCAACCGCAAATTGAAGCGCTGAAATGTTGGGCGGTGCGATCGGGCGCTAAGTCCGCGAGTTTACAATATTCAGAAATTCACCAGCCGCAAGTCCAAATGTTAAAGGTTGATAGTTCTCAATCCGATTCCAATGAACGCCTAACATTAAAGAAAATCCACAAAATGTTAAGGGTTGACATAGATGAATAATAAAAATTTCATTCATCCATTGTCCTCAATCGAGACAATAGATACTGCTGAAGGCAAGAAGGAAGTAATGAATTCTTGGGCATTTGCATCAATGATTTGGTCAGGAGTTTTAGATGACAAACCACCAGCTATAGGCATTGCTCAAGAATTGTTTGCTGACAAAAGCCAAATTCCTGCTTTGATTTTACGTTCTAAACAGGGAGATGAAACAGCAACTAGAAAGGCGATCGCCTTTTTAGTATTCGCGCTTGATGAAAAATTAGCAGAAACTTTTGAGGATAAGGCAAAATCATGAAATCATTCATTCTTAGAATCAACAACGAAACAGATTTAGGCATAATTCCGCTTACTGATGGGAAGGGTTACACTTGGGTCTATAACTGCATTGAAAGTGGCGAAATATTTCCTGATGCCAAGACAGCTTTGTTTGATTGGATTAAGTGGGTTTGCACCAAACTAGATGCTCAAACAATTAATAATTGGGATGAATTAGGCGATTGATTGTTAAAAGTGCGATCGCATCACCTCAGAGTCGGAGTGCGATCGTCTGCCGGACTAAACTATTTCCCGGCTTTTCTTCAAATCATGCAATATTTCAAGCTTGAAATAATCGTCAAACCTGATGGCTCTGTTGTGGAAAAAGTAATCGCTGGTTCAGGTTCTGACTGTAATAAAATTACTGAGGATTTGAATAAGGCGATCGGAATTACCGAATCCGAAACACTTTTACCCGAATACTTTGAACAACCCGGCATTCTAGCAACAACTGACGACAACTTATTCACAACCAATTACTAAACCAGGGGCAAGCCATGAGCCATCTAACTAAAATCAAAACGACTATCAAGAATCGTGAAATTCTTGGGCAAGTTTTAAAATCCATGATTGAATCAGTGGATTTTCTTAGAAACTCAACACTCGAACAACACGCCACAATCATTGACTACTTTGGTAAGCAAAAAACCGCACATTTTTTGATTCGCCGTTCTAAATACAATGACTTTGGTTTTGTTCTGAATACTGAGGGTGAGTACGAGTTTATTTCGGACAATGATGCACGAAATAAAAAGGAATTTCTGGCTAAACTGATGCCTTGGTATGCGCGAGAAAATGCGATCGCAGCTTTGATTTCTCAAGGATTTGAGATTGAATCTCAGATTGAAGAAGATGGCACAGTAAAGATTGTTGCTGGTAAATGGGCTTAATCAGGCAAAGTTTCAGGGCGAAGATAATAAATGCTTCGCTTTGAAAGTTTGATTTTCTTGCAGGTAAATATGAAACTAAATCAGACTAAGCAATGCAATGCTTCGCTTTAAGTCGTTGATTTTCACTTTTGGCATAATAAATGTACAAAGCTACTCAAGAAACACAGATTCGAGTTCAGGAATTGTTTAATGAAGCAAATTCTAAAAAGCTTAGCACTTTTGAGTTTGCGGGAAAGATTTGGCTAGGAGTGCTGGAACGTAACTTGCCAGAATTAAGTATTACTTTAACGATGTTTGAGAAGGCTTTAGCAATTCCCCAGCCAGAAATTGACGAATTAGTCCAACACCTAATAAAACTATCACTTTGTGGAAATTCAGAAGCCATTACACGTGCATTATCACTCATTTGTGATGGCTTAAATGCAAGCAACGAAACTGAAAAAAATGACACAATACCACGCAGATGACAAGATTGGACAGTTAAAACTGTCGATCGCACTTAACCTAATTCCGGGACTGTCACCAATTCCAAACATCGACTACAAGCTTATCGTAATCGATCCTCCGTGGAAGTTCACCCTAAGAGAAACTGATGCGACTCACCGGGGAAGATGCCCGTATCCGGCGATGAGCGATGAACAGATTATGCAACTGCCAATCGGTTCGATCGCACACCAAAACTCATATCTGCTGCTGTGGGATTGGCGAATGCCCGAAACCAAATCAAAAAATTGAAGTTAAGTAGTGCTTCGCTTTCAGAGTTTGACACTTACCAGACTTGAGAAATAAACAGGAAGAAAGTAAATGATTTTAATTGTTGATACCGAAACAACTGGACTTGAAAATGCAGAAATATGTGAAATGGCTGCAACTCTATACTCAACAAATCCAAAGGGGGCGATCGCCTCGATTTCAACTTTATTGCCGATCGAAAATAATCCAACCGAGTCAATCAATGGCATTTCTCCCAAACTTGCTAATTTAGCTGATTATGAACAGCTAAATAATTTAAGCAAGTTATCCCAAAAAGCTAATTACGCAACAGCATTTAATGCTGAATTTGATAAGCCATTTTGGGATACAACCATTGATTTACCGTGGTTTTGTGCGATGCGGGATTTTGATTGGGAGTATCACAAAGAACGTTTTACCCTAATTGAATTGGCTCTTTGGCTTGGCATTGGTGTCGCTACAGCACATCGAGCCGGTGATGATGTTCGTTTGTTGGTTGAGTGTTTTAATCGATGTTCGCATTTTGAAGAAAGATTGGAACAGGCAATTACTCGATCGCAGTCACCGCAAATCAAGTTAAAAGCAATTGTGAACTACGACAATTGCCAATTAGCCAAAGATGCTGGTTTTGAATGGGATTACGATCAAAAGATTTGGGTAAAGAAAGTCCGGGAGTGTGATCGACTTAACTTCCTCGATCAGTTCAATTTTGAGACCGACATTATAACAACCTCAGCGTAAATAGAGCGTTTTGCTGGGTCGCTCCCAGCTTCTTGTCAAATGAAAAGAAAAAAATCGGTATCTTGGGGCAGAAAGTAATTCTTTGTTGGTCTCAAGGCGCGTCGTGGATTCAATACACCTCGTGATTACCGAAGAGCTGATTTACTTTGCGTAATTCCAGAAGAGGGCTTCACCCTTTTTGTCAACGAATACTTAAGCAGGCATGACGAACTTTTGATAGCTTCGATTTGGTGTGTTTAATTAGCGCATAGCCGGGTCGCTCCCAGTATTAAAAATGAAATCTACAACTGAATTTTGCCTACATCTGTATCAGTGTTTGGACGATCGACCAATTTCAGATTTCCATAAACTAGGAACAATTTAGGATTAATTATGAAACTCGATCGCAACGATTTACGCACTTATCCAGTTCAAAAAACACCATGCAAAACTTGTCCCTTTGCAGGAACACATCCTTTAGAGCTGGATGATTTGGCAAGCTACTACGAAAACCTGCTCGGCAATGGTCAACATTTCTGTCATTCTGTTGAGAATACCAAAATCTGTCGTGGTGGTAGGGATATTCAATTGATGTGGTTGTGTTCGATCAGAATGCTTGATGAACCAACAGACGAAGCGTTTGACAAAGCGATTGACGAAGCTTGCAATAATGTCGATCGTTCAAGGTTGAGTTGAATTAATAAGAATTGACACTTTCACAAAACGAGTGAAAGTGTCAATTCTTATTAATTTTTAGGGAATTGGAAGTTTCAAGATTCTTCCATTTTACTTTTTTGGATTGCAAGCCATTTAATTTTTACATCAATCTCCTTTACAAAGATTTGTCAATTGACAGCTACAAATCAAACTAAAACCATTTTTATGTGATAAAATAATTCCATACAACTATTGAATTACAACCATGCTAACAGCAGCTTTAGCGACTAAGTTAATCCGACAAATCTTAGTCGATTACAACTACTGGCCCCAATCCGAATCGGATTCGCCTTTGAAGATTGCGCGCTCGAAAACTGTCTTAACCGATGCAGCCATTTTCTCTCGCGATGCGTCCATGCGAAGGACTGCGGTAGGAGACGTAACCCCACCTTACAAAGCCCCCGAACGCCGAATTGAATGCAAAACGCTCGACCAAACATTCAAGCCTTTGGTAGCTTCAGCTTTGACCGAAGTACAGGCGATGGCTATCAGTGTGCAAAGTGGAATGGTTGAGCTGGAGACACTGGAAATGCCGATCGAACAATCGGAGTTTCTCGTGCAACTCTACAGCGCTTTCAACCAACTGGCAAATCCCAAAGTCTGCTATGTAGTTGACGGAAATAACATGGCTTCTGACCCGTACACAGGGCTTTTTATTACTGGAGAAACCAGTGACGGCGAAATGATTGTCGCTCAAACATTGCTCGTTCAAACCTGATGATTAATCAAAGCGAGGTTTCGCAAAACCTCGCTTTGATCCTTTTGTAAAGTCCGACAATTAAACGCTTAAAAGTATGCCGATTAGAATTATTTCCCCAGCAGCTAATCAAGTTATTTCAGCAAACTCATTTCCGCATACTGTGCGGGTGACGGCGGTTGCTGATAGCAATATCAACACTGATGTTCGGTTTAGACTCAACGGTTCGATCGTCGGCATTGACACATCAGCAACCACTGCAAATGTTAACGGGGTTCCTGAATATCGTTACTCGTTCAATGTTCCAGTGCCAGCAGCCGGGGTTCATTTAGTTGAAGTTGAGGATATTGATCCGGGGAATGTTCCGGTCACAGTTCGATCGCAGGCAACTTTGAATTTTGAGACAAAGTTAGTTGCCCCGGTTGTGACTTTGGCGGCTGCCAAACCCTTAAACATGGTGACGGCAACCATCGCAAACAGACCACCGGGTTCGTTTGTCCGATTTACTTTGAATGGAAAAATCATCAAAGAGGATACCACTGCGCCCTTTAATGCCTCGGTTCCAGAATCCGGCGAGGTCAAAGCCGAGTTGGTTGTCGGGAATCTCGTTGTGAGCACAGGTTCTTTAGCTGTCAGCGTTACTCCAACACCAACTCCAACTCCAACTCCAACTCCAACTCCGATCGCAGGGCCCAAAGGTGATAAAGGCGATAAAGGTGATGCTGGTGTACCCGGTGTAAATGGTGTTGATGGGCAACCGGGCATTCAGGGAATTCAGGGTGACAAGGGTGATAAAGGCGATAAAGGCGATACTGGAATTCAGGGAGAACAAGGAGTAGCAGGCACTCGAGGTCAAGATGGTGCTGCTGGTTCGCAAGGACCCCCCGGAATCAAGGGAGATACTGGCGATCGAGGGATTCAAGGAATTCAGGGCGAACGCGGTACCACTGGCGTTCAAGGTGTTGCTGGCATGAATGGCACTCAAGGTATCGCTGGTGCTGTAGGTGCAACAGGTGAACGCGGAATTACGGGTGCAACAGGTGCTACGGGTGCAACAGGTGCTACGGGTGCGATCGGACCGCGAGGGCTCCCCGGCGACCGTGGCGCAACTGGTGAACGTGGCGCTGTTGGCGAACGCGGGATTCAGGGAATTCAAGGGATTCAGGGAGTTCCTGGCGCGATCGGACTTACTGGCGCTCAAGGGATTCAAGGGGGTGTCGGACCCCGGGGTGTCGCTGGCGCTGTTGGAGAAAAAGGCGCAACGGGCGATCGAGGCATTCAAGGAATTCCCGGTCCTGCTGGCCCTGTTGGTGGAATGGCTAACTGGACAAATAACTGGACAAATATTCCTCTTTCAGGAGGTGCTACAGGAAATTTAAAAGTTAGGAAAAACGGTCAATTTATCCAGTTGCAAGGCAATGTAACTATGATATTTACAGGCTTATGGTCATTAGTTATTGGGAACATTCCTAGTCTTTTTGGTGTTTTAAACAATAAACATATTCCCGTATCTTGTCAGGTTATGAATCGAATATTTTTCTTTGGTAATTTGATTTATCGATCGGGTATCAGCGCATCAATTGAAATAAACTTTCCTCCCGGGACTGTTAAGGATGAACAGGTGCAATTTCATATTGATGCTATATTTGTGGAGTGAATTTAATGTTTCCACAACTTGCCAATACTTACAATCCCACCAAGAATTACTCAACCTCTGCATGGTTAGCCAGTCCAAAACTAGACGGCATCCGATGCTTGTATTACGCACCTGATAAAGGTTTGACCAGTCGCAGTCAAAAACTTCGCTACGTTGGTTTTGAAGAAATTGAGCAAGTTTGCGAGTCATTGCGTATCAGCAACAATCTTTCATTTTTGGATGGCGAGTTATACATTCCAGGAGAAAAGTTTGATGTGATTTCTGGCATTGTCCGCGATCGCACAAACATTAACATCAACAACAAACTAAGAGTTGAATTTCGGATATTTGCTCTTGGCTTGACTACAAAACCCGACATGACCGCCAGAACAATGCTTGATTTGATGCAATTGATGATACCTACGGGCGGACGGGTTAATTGTTTGCCTCATTCAGTTATTCTAAATACACCAGCATCAATCCAGAATGTAGCTGAGTTAGTCAAAGCGTCGGGTCGATCGGACGAGGGGATTATGTTGCGAAATCCGTCTTCCGTTTATGCAGCAGGTCGATCGAACAATCTCCTAAAAGTTAAAAACTTTGTCAAAAGCACCTTTGTGATTGTCGGTTTCAACAAAGGCACTGGTCAGTTTGCCAATTCCCTAGGCAATCTGCTGGTTCGGGGAATGGTTGACGGGATGGTTGTCATGGGCAGAGTCGGCACCGGATTTTCTGTTGCTGAGCGATGGGACATTTGGGCAAACCAGTCAACTTTTCTGGGGAGAGATATCGAGGTGATTTATCTGGGAATTACACCCGCTCGTAAAAGTCTCAGGCATCCGATATTTTCTCAATTTCTTTGATTAAATCTCGAAATAAATCAGAAAAACCCCGATTGAAAATCAGTCGGGGTTTTTTACAGGGTGCATCTACCAATTAGAGTCTAGCTTTAACCAACAATTCCCGCAAGTTCAGGAACTTTGCCTGCTAATTTCCAACCCGTAGCAGGCGAGTAAACTGGTGTAGTTGCGGTGACTCCCCAGCCGGATAGTTCGCTGGTTGCTGCTTCAATAAATGAACCATCAGGCGCTTTGATTTGCCAAGAAAGTTCGGGGACAGTAGCAACAGCAGTTGATGGAAGTAAATCGGCGGGGATTGGGGGAATCTCGATCGCAGCTACTGTTACAGGGATTGTTGAAGTTGATTCGATAATTGCTGGTGCAACTACGGCATTCGGATCAGGCTGAATTGAGGTCAGAAAACTCTTGCTAAAAGTCAGCTTTGGTTTGCGAGATGGTTTGATAGTTATGGTTTCCCCGGTGCGCGGGTTCCGCCCCGGACGCTCTGGCTTGTCGGTAACTTTGAAAGTTCCCAGCCCTTCGAGTTTGACTTCTTCTCCGTTGCGGAGTGAAGTGGAAAAAAAGGCTGTTGCGGAATTCATCACTGCTGCGATCGTACTCTCAGCAAATCCGGTGGAAGCTTTTACGTAATCGGTTAAAGTTGTCATGAGGAAATTGATGTAAGACTAATGAATATTTTAATTATGCACTATCAACTGTTTATTTTGGTGGCAATCCAAAATCTTCAGGACCAAAAAGTCCGGCTGGCATTCTTCCCAAAAGAAAGTCTATTTGGTCTTGAGTCATCGACTCGTTAAACAGGCAAGCTCTTTTCGTGGTGATGTTTCCAGTTTCATTAATCAGCATTCCATTCGGATGGGAGTAAATTCGCATTATGCGAGTTTCACCGACAGCCACTTTTCCTCTATCCTTCTCTGCTACCCAGCCCAATGGAAAAAAACCAATGTTTTTTGTGCTTTCAGGAAACCGCATATCGATCGCCAATTCCTGTCGTGCAGCTTGTTTGCCAGCAGCAGGTTTGAGGCGCATCAAAACGCGAACCTGCACGGTTTGTCCTTTCCATTCGCCGCGACTCCAAACGTTTGGTTCTTGTTTGTGGACGTTGAAAACATCAAAATAAGTAACGGGTTCGGGATTTTCTTTAATTTCTGCCACGATTTCCTCCGCAAATAAGTTGAAGACGATCGAGCCTGTGCTCAATTCGCCGGCCCCAGTATGAGCAGCGCGCCAGTAAGCAGCAGCCCATGATTTCTCAGTATACGGTGAGCCGTCGGGCTGGGCAAATTGTTCGAGGGCGGATTCTTTGAGAGCTTGATATTTTGCTGAAACTTCTCTGATTTTAGTCGTGTCGCCGTCATTGTTAGTTTTCCATTCGATCGCGCTTCTCATATCGCTACCGTATCCTTTGCGCTGCTCAAAAGCATAATCTTGCTGTTCTTTTGTGACTGTTACCGTTGAAAACAGCGATGTAGCAAAGGAGTTGATATCGATGTTGGTTTCAAAATTAGCGGGTTTCCAGTAGCTATTTACTAAGCGAACTAATCGAGAGATTGTATCGATCGCATCTGGCGCTACAGCACACGGGCGTGTCAAATAAGTTTGCTCAGCTTTAAAGTCTTTCAGCCAAGGAATCTGTCCCGCGTCTCCCAAACTGTTGAGATAATCCCCGACTGCTTTTAAACCTG
This sequence comes from Microcoleus occultus BM001215366, assembly GCA_036700145.1. Classification (GTDB taxonomy): domain Bacteria; phylum Cyanobacteriota; class Cyanobacteriia; order Cyanobacteriales; family Microcoleaceae; genus Microcoleus. Next base: position 12,419 of record JAUBOH010000066.1, on the reverse strand, counting down.
CATCATTGTTTGGGTAAGCAGATTTGAGCGAATCTACAGCAATCTGGAGTTCTTGACTCAGGAAATTGATAATCGACATTTCTTGGGGGACTGTTTGCATTCCACCCGGGGGGATTTCTAGCACAATCCCTTCGGCTCCCGCACCTCTAGCACGTCCTAGAAGCGATGCTACGATTCCGGTACTATCGTTCATGGAACCGATCGCGACCTGTTGTAAAGTTCCCGGTAAAGCCATCTTTGGAAGTTTTTCAACTGATGGCGGCTTGTCAAAATTGGCGATCGCATTTCTGAGGTTTGGGTATTGATTCGATCGAATTAACTGCACAAAATCGCCGTCAAAGTCTCTCCCTAAATTCAGCATCAGTTTTGTGGAAGCAGCCATTAATCCGCCACCTTTGGCATAAGTTCCTTCGTGCCTGTTTATCCACAATTGGCAGTCACCCCAATGTCGCATCGGATTGCAGAATACGATATATTCTCCCTCATCCATCCCCGGTGCACAGAAAACTTTTTGACTAAATACTGTTTTGCCGTTTTTGTCTGTAAATTCATACTTAGCAAAGTATTCGTCAGGTTGCGACATCAAACTCCAAAAACGAACACCCGCAGCTTTAGCCAAGTTAAGCCAGACTTTCCTGAGACGTTCCTTAACTTTCCCAAGAATGTACGGATGCAGCAATAACCTACCTAGTTTGTCGTATTTGATAATTTCCATTGCTGTATTGACATACTCGGCTTCTGATTGAATCGAATCGCCTTGTTCGCGTTCCAGTTCGGCTTCGTTTTGGTCTATTCTCAATACTTCAGCCAAGTTTTGAATCGAATCTAAAGCACTAACCAATCGCTCGCATTTAACAATCAGTCTGCTGATGATTCTGTCTTTTTCCAACGTTTCAAAATCAAACCACTGAAATAGCATCCAGCCTGCTTTTGCTGTGCGCTGTTCTGCCTCAAATACCAGCCCGCACAGCAGTTTATCGGTGTAGTTCCCCAGTGCTGGTTTGTTGCCTTTGAGCGACGACCAAGGAATTACTAAATCAAAGCCAGAGTCGTCGAGTTCGGGGTTGTAGGCGATCGTACCTTTGGCTACCCATTTCTTAAATGCAGCTATCCGAAATTGTAAGGGAATATTAGCATCAACTTCATCAGGATTGTATTCGATCGTCCCCGCTCCCAGCAGTTCCATAAATTCTCTGGAAGCTTTGCCGTGACTGTCTCCGCTGTTCCAGTGCTTGCCATTTGTTGGGTCATCTTGCGGGTTACCTTGAGCGTCTCTGGCAGTGTCGTCAACAATTACGTAATTGAATTCTCTGCCAACTAAATGCTTGCACCCGGTGTGGAGAATACTGCCGTAAATAATGCGTTTCCACTGTTCTGTTGCTTTATCTCCGTAATATTCCTTTCCGATCGGTGCTAAATTAAAAGTAAACCTACCGTGATTGCGGGAGTTGCTGGCTAGGTCAAGTTGATATCGGTCTTTTTTGACAGTAAACGGATTTAAAAGTGACGCGTCTTTTGTTTTTTCTGGGATTTCACCAATACAAAATCTTTCTTTGCCTACATCTTTATGTAAGCCTGAAAGCAGCGTATTTCTCAAAGTCACTTTGGGGTTGTTTGACCAGGTTTTATTTACACAATCCCACACAGACCAGATAGCAGTTGTCTCTACTTTTGCTACTGTTTCGTCTGCACCGTACCAATTGTATTTCACCTTGTATTCTGTAGCCATATCGATTATCAAATAAAGTCCATAAATCCGAGTCTACCTGTTGCTATTCTAGCAACTTTATCTGCTCCTAATACTGTTTCGATCGCCTCTTTCCCAGCTATTGGGATCGGACTATCGGGATTAGTTAGATTGTAACAGACAGCATATTTTTTCTTGGAATCCAAACCAACTCCGATAATTTGGCTCATTGGAAGTCTTGCTCTTCCTAGCATTTCTTTAGCAGAATTTTTAAATTCTTCTAATATCTCAACCTGATTGGTATCGGACATAAATGCTTGAACAAAGTTAAATCTGTTTGGATTTGCTACTAAATCTCCAAAGATATACAGCATTTCTGCAAGTGAAGTTTTATTTCTCATAGCTTGAATGATAATTACTGAAGCTGCAATAATGGGAGCTGCGAAACTCATCACATAAGCCCAACCGCTGACTCTCATCCCAGTGATTCCAAAGATTCTAGGTAAGTAAGCAATACCTTGTTCGAGAGCTTGAGCAGCTATGTATCTCGCTGCTAGCGTGCCAGCACTGCCAGCGATTTTGAGTACGATCGCCGTAACTGTATTGGTCAGAACCGGCAACAACAAAGCTGGAATATTGAGCGCTCTCAAAAAGAAACTTCCTAGCAGCCAAGACGCGATGCCGGTGATGACTGATACTGCACCAGCTACGGTAGCAGCGCCACCAACTGCAATGGGTACGATCGCATTTAGCACAGGCGGACGTGAATGAATTGAGACGATCGAATGTCTGTAGATTGAGTCGATCGTGTAGGGATTTGATGCAATAATTTTTGGTGGAGTTTTTGGTGGAGTTTTTGGTGTTTTTGGTGGCTTTGGTGGCTTTGGTGGTGAAGGTCTACCCATACCTGATAGAGCTTTTTCTACCATGTTTAGTTTGCTGCGAATGCTGCGTCTGGCATTGCCTTTGAGTGTTTCGAGCATTGTCTCAAACTCGGATTTCTTATCCAAAGCTTTTTGAATAGCTTCACTTTTCCATTTTTCGGTTTCATTGGCAGCGGAATGAGTAGCATCTGAATAAGCGATTAATTGTTTTGATAACTCCGGTAAATTCAACGTTTCATTGTGAGCCATAACCGAAGCTTCGTAAACGGCTTTCTCGGTTTTATTCACTGTTAACTTAGCAAGTTCGTCGTTAATTTTTACCGCAAAGTTTTTGTGACGTTCGGTATTAAAAGCACGGTTTATTCCGTGAACTGTTTCTAAAAAAACTAAACTTGAGCTGGTCACTGCCTCACTTAAATCTTGCGACGCCAGCAACACATCTCTGATTCCTGTGGTGTACTGGCTTTCCATGACAAATTTGATTTGAGGTAAGTTCATATACCATTCCTTTCCTCCAGCGATTCCTTCGTTGACGGTATCGGCTATTTTGAGGATTTCTTTGCCAGCCCAAATGTTGCCGGATATTTGCTCGCGCAGATAATCAAATTGACTCATAACTGTGTCTCAAACAAACGTTAACTTAATGATGCCAGAAATTGAACGCGCATGAGTGCGATCGCAGCACATTGAGGGACGATCGACTTTCCGTACAAACTCACACATTCCCTACGTCCTGGTGTCCGTGGCTCTATCCCCGCGCTTACGGGTGGTTGGTTGTACTTCCACCACTCATCAACACAGATTCCGTCCATCCACTGGGGAAACCCATTAAGTAGGCGCACAGTTCGGGGTTTAGTTTCTGGGTACGAGACAAACGATTTTGCGATCGTAATGTGGTTTCTAATGTTGTGAGTCCAGCAGCAGAAGTTTTGCCGTTCCCGGAGCTGTAGGTCGTGCAGGTAGGCAATGACAAACACTCTTTGCCTCTCGTGAGGCGCACCGAGCTCCGACGCGCTGATAACTTCAATCTCAACCTCGTAGCCAGCCAGATTGAGTCCGGCAATAATTGCTCGTAATCCTCGATCGATAACTCCGATGGGATTCTCGACAACCACAAACGTTGGTCTACCGATAATGATGCAGCGGAGAGCTTCAAACCAGAGACTTGATTCATTGCCTGCAAGTCCTTCTTTTTTTCCGGCTGCGGATGTATTTGTGCATGGAAATGATACTAAGTATAAGTCAGCTTCGTGCTTTCTGGGAATATATGATCGCACGTCGTCATGAATTGGGATTTCGGAAAAGTGCGATCGCAAAACCTTCTGAGCCTGTGGATTGATTTCGATGAATTCGATCGTCCGAAACTTTATCTGAGAAATTGGGTTTACCAAACTGCTAGCCAATTCCCAAGCTCCGATTCCGGCAAAGAAATCGATACATTTTAGAATCATCTTTTAGCTGCTGCTGCTGCTGCTGCTACTTCAGATTTATGCTTTGCACTCATTGCTGCTCGTGCAGCCTTGTGATTGGCTGATAGAGAGGCTTTGGCTGCTCTGGCACTCGCTTTTACGTTGGCGATATTGCTAGCGTACGACCGGGTAAATGCTCCTTTTTCTGCACTCTTCTGGGCTGCGGATTTCTCCTTCCATCCACTGCCAGAAGTTAGCCGTTGTAGTGCATTCTTTCTAGCGAACAGGATTGTTTTCAGTTCCCCTTTCCATACGTTGTCCAGGGCTTTTTTCTGCGCTTTTTGGGCAGTGCTCAAAGCAGCTTTTTCAGTTTTGTGACGCGCTCTTGTTGCTGTTAAACTCATTTTATTTCACCAATAGTTAGTAACATTTTAGCATTAAAAAGCTAAAATATTAACAGAAAGTATCCTTCAGTTTGAGATTAGTTATGCGTAATAAATGTGTGAGTTCGATCAATCTTACCCCAGTTTACGGACTAAATTACAGCAAGGGGTATATAGGTTTTGAAGGAAAAGATGATTCTCTCTTTGCCAAGGGAATTACCTATTTTTCCCGCTGGGAAAAGATGAGTTATATTGCTACCCATCACTGCTTTATTGTGATTGATGCACATAATTGCATAGAAGCCACCGCAGACGGGAAGGTAAAAGAAACTCCGTTAGAGACTTATTTTCAGCCGAATAGAAGCGTGTTTTTTAGAAAGCCCGTAGGTTTAACAGAGTTGATTGCAGAGACGATCGTACAAACTGCGAGAAATGAAGTTGGCAAAGAATACGATTTTAAGGCAATTTTAGTTCAGGCTTTATCGGGGAGTTTGGCAGGCAGGTTGCTGAGGATGCAGCAAGTTGATTCAATCGCACGCATTTTAGATAGTCCAAATAAGTGGGTTTGCAGCGAATTGTGCGCCCACGCGTTAGAAATAGCGTTTAATCGCGATTTATTCAGTCAAGCGAGTAACTCCTTGAGTCCACAGGAGTTATTTGAAAGCAATGTATTTGAAGATTGGAAATAATCTCGCCCGTTTCAGAAACACAGAAATCAAGCAATCGAAGTTTGTTTTGTGTGGCGCTTCGCGATCGCTTCGCTTTAAGGAAATGAGCTTTATGCTCAGTCCTTTTAGTTTTGAGGCAAAGTCCATGACCGTATATATTCGCCCCATGTCCGAATTCCCCCGGAGAAGTAAACCGCCGCGAGGGCATTTACTTCGATCGTAACGACCAGCAAGTAGACAAAGCACTAATGAAAAATCACTACTGCGTAGGCTACGAAGGCAAGGACTTTGCACTAGCCACTTGGTCTAACAAGCAAAGTAAAGGCTTGACCAACATAGCGACGTTTTTCTCCGGTTCCTCAGCCGAAGAAAAGCGCCAAGTGCTCTGGCAACAAGTCGAGACTCGCACGCTAGACAAGCGAATCTCCAGGTTTTGCGATCGAGCCAGAGACAACGACCTTTACCTCTGGTACCTGAGCTCCCACGACCTGCCCACTGCTCAACTGATCCAGCGTTTCCTAGCTTGGTACCACAATCAATAGACTTCATCCTCGCATTCAGAATGAGTGCGAGGCTTTTTCTAAAACCAATCAGTAACTTCACAAATAAAACTATGAAAACGGTAATGATTTCGGGCAGTCGATCGATCCGAAGATTGCCATCCGCTGCAATAGAATCTCTCGATTGCATCATTGAATTAGAACTTCCCGTAATAATTGGCGACGCACCCGGAGTTGATAGCTTGGTGCAGCAGTATTTGCGTTCCAAAAACTATCAAAAAGTTACAGTTTACTTTGCGAGCAAGGCACAAGGCAGCGGCAAACCCCGAAACACTCACGGCTATCCTACTGCACCAGTTCCCGGAAGTTATGGCGATCGGGATGCTCAAATGTGTTCTGAATGCAGCTACGGGCTTGCTATTTGGGACGGATGCAGCAAAGGAACCGCAGCCAATATCAAACGGGTTCCCAAAACTAAGGTTATTCGCTGTTAGTTGGTTGCGCGGAAACATTCTCAGAAACATTCTCAGAAACAAATCAAAAGCACGGTAACAGAAACCGTTTTTGTTACCGTAGTTTTGCTTCTTTAGTTAGGCGATCGAACGCAGTTTTAATTCTTGGACTTGTATCATTGCCCCATACTTTTTCAACAGATACGATGGCATCAAAGATTTCTTGTAAACACTTTCAAGCCATGATTTAAAGTGTGGCAATTCTTTCCACTTGTAACACCAGGGATGGCAAGTTTGTCCGTTGGGAAATTGATAAGTATACTGAACGCGATCGAACGCCCAGTTTTTGCCTTTACGATAATTTGCCCAGTGGCTACCGATCGATCCATCAAGTAAATCAGACTTGTCCACAGGCATTTGCAGCACAGACTCAACATAAACCAGCAACAAAGATGCTTCCGACAGTACCGACCAATAGCCGTCAGGAATGTTATGACTATTGTCGTGAAGCGACTTGACTCGCTCTATGTACGCGCCCAGCACCGGACGAGATTGAGGTTCATCACAACGATCGAGAGTAACCTGTCCCGTTGTCATCCACGTTTCAACCCAGCTTTCTACCTGATAACCAAAATCGTCGCTAAGCCAAATTGCAAATCTGACAGAAAGCTTGGGATGCAGCCAAGTTCCGCCTCCATTGTCCGGTGAACCTTGAAACACTTGATATAACTCAAATACCGGAATTCCGGTATTGCAACTGAGGTGCTTTAAACTTTCCTGAGTCCGCTTATTTTGAAACCAGTCAGAAACATCTCGTTTTTTGCCAGTTGCTTTTTTGTAAGCGGTGGTCAATGCAGTTGCATTGATGTATCCATCTTTTTTTCGTTGACCAACAGCAATATTTGAGACGTTGTGAGGGATAATATCCATGTGACCTTCCTACAGGTTACTCCTCCTGGAACCTCGGTGTTATAGCACCAGTTCGTGAGGGGGTTTTATATTTCAAATTATAGCTTTTTGCATTACAAATAACTGATATTTTGTCAATACAAAACTGACTTGCGATCGCCTCGATTAAATCGCACATAAGTTTCAAAACAATCTCAGAAACACAGTAACAGTTTCCGTTTCTAGAAACACCAGAAACAAATTACTGCTTCGCTTTTGGATAATGATGTTTTTGGTGTTGGTAATGGAAACAATCAACTTTGCAGGAATTGAAGGCGAGATAATTGAGTCGAGTCCGCACAACAACTATTTGGTTGTGAGATTGAGCGATCGAATCACAATCATAGGAACTTTTTCTAACGAATTTGGTTGGCAAGAAATGCCTGATGCAAGTTCTGGGTTTGAAAGTTTCATCACGTACATAGGTGTTCATTCGATCGCCTCAGCCGAGAAAGTTAAGCAAATCGTTGCTGATGCTGGTGGCTATTTCTATTCCAAAGAACAGCAACCGCGTAAATCCAAGCGAGTAAAAGCTTTTCCTCTAGAGCTGAAAGTTCGCGGTTTGACTGCTGAATTTGTGGCTGAACTTGTCAGACAGCAAGCAAAGTTCAACTACTAATCATTTGAAGCAATTTATGCCAAAGTTTGTTCGTGAGGGGTCGCTTCGCGATAGGGGAGTGACCTCTCACTCCTGGTAATCCCCATGAAACGACTAAAGAAACAGATCCCGAACCTTGCACAGTTTCGGGATTACTGCCGCAGCCTAGTACCGCTGATGAAGCCCAGCCACTCAACGCTGACAGGTCGTCGCCTTGAACTCTGGCTCTTCAACGAAGTGCACTTAGGCACTGGCAAAGTAACTCCAGGTTTTTACGACTCTAGGCTATACAACTTCTGCCAGCGTACTTACCCTGGTAGCAACATTGGTTTGCTTACCTACCACGGAGAATTAGGCGGTGGCAGCAGCGGTCTGATCAAGCCCCACAGAGACCACGGCTACGCAATGCCTCGCGCAGTAAGCATAAACTTAGGCGAGGCTGAATTCGCAATCGACGGTAAGCTCTACAAGCTTAACGATGGCGACATATGCGAATTCAACTGCAAGCTCACTCACAGCGTGCCCCGCATACTAAGCGCTGAACGCTTTAGCTTAGTGCTCTGGCAACTCAATAAAGCCAAGGGCTTCCACTCACAAATGATTGAGCCGATCGACTGGTAGTAGTAAATGCGGATCTAGGAAACTAGATCCGCATTTAAATTGCCAATTTATTTCGCACTTTATCGCAGTTTTGGGTTGGGCGCTTCGCGATAAAGTGTTGAGTTGGAATTTTTCAACTTTTGTCCTTTACTTTTACCTTAACCCTGAATGGCTATTAACTTTCCTTCCAAATCTCAAAAGAAAACTTCCCTACTTGTTGATGCCCTCCGCATTATGGCTTGGGAAGAGTACAAAGCAGTCAACAAAGACGAGTTGGCGGGACTCGAATATGGAGGCTACCAAGTATTTGCCGAAGAGTGGAAACTTGAAGAAATCCACAATTTCACTTACCTTGAGTTGGTGGATTTCTGCAAGGGAATAGAATACACCCCGATCGAACTTCTGAACTATCGATCGGAATACTATGCCAAGAAGAAACCCAACTCTTCCAAATACGCAAGCAATGGTAAATCTGAGCCGAAATCAGATGCTTATGCGAATGAAGAAATGGTGTTCTAGTTTGCTGTAAACAAAGCCCCAATTCCCATCACGGGAGTTGGGGCTTTTTTTTTACCGACTAACGGCGGAGTTTATTCGTTAAGATGCAAAGCAAAGTAATGCTTCGCTTTTGGGTGCTGATGTTGTTTTTTGGTAATATCTATGTCATCACCTTACGGTTCAAGCTACGGACTTCTTCAACACGTTAATCGCCACCTCAATCGCGAAACTCAGTACAATTTTGATGAACCATTTGAGAAAGAATATCACACAGCAATGATTACCGGGCATCGCAACAACACTGCATCTGATACTGCAATTAATCGCTTAATAAAGATGGCGATCGTTCAAGGAGTAAATCACTTCTATTGTGGCATGGCGATCGGCGTAGACCAAGCCTTTGCCAGGATTTTGACAACTTATCCAGTAACTTGGACTGCGGTAATTCCCTGCGCTGACCAGGATAAGTTATGGAATCGCAACCAGCGTTCGCATTATCGCAGACTTCTTGAAAAAGCTACTAAACAAGTGATTTTGCAGCAGAGTTATGACGACAATTGCATGGCACGTCGCAATCTTTACATGGTGAAACGATCGGACTTGTGTCTTGCGGTTTTTGATGGTAATCCGCATGGTAAGCGCAGTGGCACTGCCATGACTCTCAAAATGGTTCAGTCAGCAAATATGTTGTGCTATCAGTACAACCCAGTTAGCAAACAATTCCTGATAATTGAACCGATACCCGAATTAAAGCAATTATCACTTTTTTAACTCAGCAAAACCTTCTATTTAACGGAAGATTTTGCCAAGTCTGTTGATTGGAAAGGACACGTTGAACTTTCCAATCAATATTCTCTCACATTACATTGCTCAAAACACAAAACATGAAATCTAAAAAGAAAATCACTCAGCATATCCACGGTCGAATCAAAAACTTGGCTGTTGCTGCAATCGACCGTGGCGACATTGAATCATGCGAACGGATTTCTGATGACATTTACCTCATCAAACGATCGTCCGATTTAACTCCAACAACTTATACGGCAGTCGGTGCCGGCACTCTTCTCTATTTACTAAACTCTTTGGCTCAGGCTCAAGCTGAATAACAAAAATTCAGAATCAATATTATTCCCAGTAGCATTACTGTTACTGGGAATTTGTGCGAGGCGCGCTTCGCGGTAAGGAAGCGTTGTTCCCCGAAAAATATTATGTTGACCAAAATTCAGATTGACCCCGATCGCCTTCTTGAGTGGAATACAGGAGCCGAATGGGCAATCCCACTCCCAGAATACGCAATCAATGGCTACGTTGTTTCTAGGCATTATATACCAAGCGAAGCACCTGTAATCCCCACTGGGTGGATTTACGAGTTTAGTGACGGTCGATTAATGCCTGAGTGCCAAATAAGTCGCATCGAATGGTAACTAGCAGCAATGCTTTAACTCACCACGAGTTAAAGCATTGCTGTTAGTTTGTACGATGGCGTACCGCTTGCAGCCCGTGCTACGACTATAAATCAACTATCAACTAACAAAAACCCCAAAGCGAAACTCATGTCGTGCTTCGCTTTGGGGTAATGATTCTTTTTGGTATAACCATGACAATTCTAACAAAATCCACAGCTTACGACAAATTGCTAGCAGATGCGATCGGTAAATTGATTGATTTGGATGCAATTGCTGAGCGACTTTTAGCGACTGATTGCCAACAATGCTCTTTATTCACTCATAAGCAAGTAAAGTTTGCTTTGCTTAAGTGGATTGAGCATAATCTTGAATCACTTGAGGAATGCCCTGAATGGTTCGTTGCTAACGAACCCAAACACTTCTATCGCCATTTACCGTTTGATGAACTTCAAGATGCAACAGAATTACGAGAGTACGATTACGAGGAAATGTACGAAGCAATGGCAAGCGAGGGAGACCCTGATAACGCATCTTCCCTTGAAGATGACTTTAAGGGAACTCCTGAAGAGGCAGCCATAGCAGCCATTTATTGGTAGCAAAAAAAGCGGTTAGTTGAGAAAGAACTAACCGCTTACTCTTATTCTGGGTATTTTCACAATTCTATCATGACTTACCTGAAAAGACTTGCCGAAATTCGCAAACAAATTGAATCTCTCAAAGCTGAAGCTGAAGCGATCGAACCTGACGCAATTCTCGAAGCTTTCAACATTCTTGAATCCAATCAATCACCAAACGGTAAAAGCTTAGTTCACGCCGATTCTAATGCTAAAATTGTGTTAGTTTTACGCAACCGTTACGATGACAAAAATACCTCGGTTGTGCGTTTGGACGAAGATATCGATCGCGAATATGAAAAACTGTGTCGATCGAACGCAACCGCCATCGAAAACAACCAAGCTTACATCCAAGAATTACAGGAAATGATAGAAGTAGCAGAAGCAAAACATCAAACATTTCTTGTTTCTGTGTACCTAGAAACGCTTCGGAAACAGCGGGCGATCGCACTCAAAAAGACAGAACACAAAGTGCCGAGTTTGGCAGTTTATCTGAAGTAATGCTTCGCTTTTAGGCATTGATTTCTTTCGCCAATCGCGGTAAGGCTGAATAGAACCGTACTTAAACAGAAACAGAAACGAAACTAACCTCAAAAAAGTGAAAATCAAATGAATCCAATAATTGTAGATGGCTTTGCGTTCAGAATTCCTGGTCTTCCTAGTCGTTATCGCGCTAATTGTGGTCGTGATTTCGGGGTCTTCGTCACCGGAGAAACCAAAGGTATGAACTGCTCTAAAGCCGAGAAAGCTGGCTTAACCCGTGGCAGTTTCGTAGAGATGGCAATATGCGCGATCGGACAGAAAACTCTCACCTTCAAACCTCATTACGAAAATGAATCTTTCACCGAAATCTGGGGTATTCCCGTAGCTGGTGAAATGAAAACTCACTTCCATGAAAAGTGTTCAGAATTGAGCACCTTTCTGATTCATCGTCAGTCACAGGACAAACTCAAGGGATTGGTTGAAACGTTTGGACGTGAAGCTTTCAACAACTGGGTGACAGAAGGAATGCCGATTGATTACGCTGAATATGCCTTAACAAAAGCATCTGAAGCCTACTTTAACAACATCTTTCGGTTTGAAATGATGCAAAGTGAAGGCAACTATGGCACTTATTACTCGATTGTGACCAGCACTCGTCCGATCGCAAACCCATTTGAGGAAGCTGCTGTCAAAGCTGCACGCCAAATCTTTGAAGATGACCAAAAAGGGATTGGGCATTGTGTTGACCAGCGCTTAGTGGAGAATCAGCAACTGTGCTTGGCAATGGGTTCGACACCCGACGAAGCTATTGAATTAGCATCAAGTCCAGCTATCAAGCAAATCAAAGGTAAGTAATCAAGGAAAGTCGAGGAGAAATCCTCGGCTTTTTTTTTAAAGTTAGGCAAAAACACAGGAGAAAATCATGAGCTTAATTTCTTGGACCGATATCACAGCTAACCCTATTCATTTAATTCGTGAAGATGGCAGTCACGGCGGACACTGGTGCCGTAAAGTGAGCGCGGGCTGTTCCCGATGTTATAGCGAAACTCAAAATCAAAGTAATTATTTTGCATTTGCTAGCCATCTCCCCTACGCCGGACAAGCGCCGGACAATCTAATTTTTGAGGAAGCCGTGATGAAAAAGTTGTTGAGGATGCGATCGCCCAAGAAAGTATTTCTCTGCTCCATGACTGATTTATTCGGTGAATGGGTGCCAGATGAATGGATTGATAAAGCTTTTGCTTATATGGCTTTAGCCAAACAACACACTTTCCAAATCTTAACCAAGC
>JAUBOH010000065.1:0-22937 GCA_036700145.1 Microcoleus occultus BM001215366 | reverse complement strand
TGCCAATTCCCTGTTTTGCCAATTCCCTGTTTTGCCAATTCCCTGTTTTGCCAATGCCCAATTCCCAATTCCCTGTTTGACCAATGCCCAATGCCCCATGCCCCATGCCCCATGCTCTTCGGCCCCATGCCCCATGCCCAATGCCCCATGCCCAATTACCCATTCCCGCTATATTGCATAAAAGCTAATTTTGCTGCGCCTACCATGCCTGCTTGATTGCCCAACTCAGCAACCAATAACTGCAAATCTTCGCGAGAACTCGGCAGCACCCGCCGCTCAATTTCTGATCGAACTGTCGGCAAGAAAAATTCTGCACCTGCACTAATTCCGCCGCCTAAAATAATAGCTTCAGGCGTCAAAATATAAATTATACTTGCCAAACCGATACCGAGATAGCTCCCGTAATTTTCCCAATATTCTAAAGCTTTGGCATCTCCAGACTTAGCTAAATTTGCCAATTCTAGCGGTTCTAAACCAGTTTCGCGGCGAATTGCTTGCACGGAAACGTATTGTTCTAAAGAACCGCGATTGCCGCTGTTGCACTCCGGGCCGTCGGGATTTATGGCAATCAATCCTAACTCTCCGGCCGCGCCTAGATGCCCAGCAAATAGTTTGCCGTCCAGGATAACTGCACCGCCGACGCCAGTACCTAATGTGAGTAAAATTAAGTTGTTAAAGTCGCGCCCAGCACCCAACCAAGCTTCTCCCAATCCGGCACAGTTGGCATCATTTGCTAATACTGTCGGCAGTCCGGTTTTGGCTTCCAACCAGTCAGCTAGGGGGACGTTATGCCAGTTTTTGAGGTTAATTGCGACTCTGGCTATTCTGCCGGTGACATCTGCCGGGCCTGGAGTGCCGATGCCGATCGACCTTACAGCATTTTCCGCCGGATTCAGTTGTAAAATAGCATCTGTCATTGCGGCTAAAACGGCTTCTGGCGTTGCGGGTTGAGGAGTTGATACTGTTAAGGATTGGTGACAAATGCCATCTTCGCTAAATCTGCCGAGTTTAATTGCCGTGCCGCCTAAGTCGATGCCGATTACTTGTGTCATTCGATTTTTGATTTTTGATTTTTGATTTTTGATTCTAACCAGCAAGTGATATTTTTAGCAACTTATTCTTCCCCAGAAAAACCCAAACCATCCCCAACAAACACCGCCTCAATAACATTCCCATTCCCAACATCATCCTCAACTATCGGTACCGGAAATCTTGTCAATAACTCTCGGCTAATTCCCCTCGCAACATCTCCCAATTCCCCGTCACTAATTCTACTCAATAACAGCAACCGCTGCGCCAATTCCTGAAGCGATTCGATCGCATCCGCAGCGGCGACATCCCCGCCCCCTTCTGTCTCTAACAATCGAACCCCAAATCGGCGCAACCAAGCGGCTAATTCCACATTTTTGAGGCGCTTTGCAATTATAAATCCGGCGACATCTCCTCTACTCCAGCCTTGATTCGCTCCTTCGAGAAGTTCCATGAATTTCGCCTCGTATTCGGCGTCTGTCAGGGTTGGTGGCAGGGGCTTTTGTGGGGCTGGAGGATGGGCTGGTTGGGTTTTGAACAGTCGCTGAATTAGTTGTTTGATGAATTGCCAAATTTTGTTTAGCATTTGTGGGGTTTGGAGGTGGCGTATATCTTCTATTTAACTCGGATTTAATTTATTTTACACCAATACCCTAGACAGGCTATAGGTAGCTTTTTGAACGGGCTCGCGTGCCCGTTCCACAAAAAATTAGGTTTCTTGTGGGGAGTAGGGGTTGGGCGGGAGAGCCCGCCTGAAACAGATTGTTTTACCTATTTTAAAAGTGGATAATACAGTTCTCCAGTTGAGTTGATATAACCTGCTCGATCGCCCGCTAAATTCCCGGTTCCCATAAATACGTCAACTCTACCCGCACCTTTGATTGCACCGCCAGTATCTTGGTCTAAAACATACCGATTTACTGCGTTTTGTTCGAGTTTTCCGGTAGCATTGGGATAGGGAAGTTTGGTGCTAATTAATGCTAGTGCACCGGGCGGCATTAAGGCTTTGTCGGTGGCGATCGACCTTTCGGCAGTTACTGGCACTCCGATGCTACCTGTGGCTGGTGCTCCGTTAGTATCTCGGAAGAATACAAAGCTTTGATTTTTCGGCAAATACTTGTCCATATCTGCTGGAAAGTTGGTAAAATATTCGGTTAATTTGGGCAATGTTAGCTGGTCTAAAGTAAATTTGCCGTCCTTAACTAATTCTCTCCCGACACCTGTATAACTCTGACTGGTTTTACCTGCAAAACCGACTGTCATGACGGCGCCGTCTGTTAGCTGCAATCTCGCAGAACCTTGGACGTGGACGAGAAATGCTTGGAACCGATCGCGCAACCAAACTAATTCTAACCCGCGCAGCAATCCTTTACTTGCCTGCAAAGCATCTGCGCCTTCCAAATCCAATCTGGTCGGGTGAGGTTTCGGCCAAGATGCCATGTTTGGCGGCACGCGGTACAGGGGATAGCGGAATTCGGAATTAGGCGTGCGAGATGCTGCATAAGTCGGCTCGAAATAACCGGTAAATGCTACTGTTCCTTTGCCGTCTTTGCCGCTGGATTTATAAAATACAAATTCGCGCTTGACAGATTCCTGAAGTTGTGCTGGGGTTGTGGAACTGACTACTAATTGGCGGAATCGATCGAGGGAACGCCGCACTCGATCGCGCGTAATGCCTGCTACCGGGTAACGGCTGTAAGCACTTGCAGCGCCTTGGGAGTTGAGATAACCGAGGCTGTAGTCGATCGACTTTAACAGCAATGCTTTGTCTCCGGGTTTGCCGTTTTCCCCCCAGATTTGAGCGTCAAGCCCGATCGACTCCAATTCACTCGCTGGTAACTGATTTAGACTAATTGGTTGCAGCGACCCAACTGCAACGGCGGGCACCGAAAAAGCGATCGCCAAAACACAACAGGCGATCGCCAATAGCTGATAGCGAAAAATCTTGTTCAATTTCCAATCTTTCCTACTCAATTGATAACTTTGCTTATTCATCGTATCGATCGATGCTAGAACTAAATATCGGTTCAACGCGAATTCCGAGAACGCTGGTAGGGCGAACTACCATGTATTCGCCTTGAATATTTTTGATCGGGACGTTGAGAAATTCTGACGAATCTTGTTTCGGAACCAGGGTTTTGCTATACCACAGTTGAAAATCTTGCAGCGTTGCGAAACGGATTTCTTCGCGGTGGCCGCCCTCAAGCAGCAGGTGGACGGAATATTCGCTGGGAGTTCTAGGCATATGTGTATTTTAGATTGTAGATTTTAAGGCTTTAGAACGATTCCATATTTTACCGGATACTCGGTGCATTCTCTCATCTAGTCGGTTGGATTGAGCCCGAGGGGGAGATGGGAGATGGGGAGATGGGAGATGCGGAAAATTCCCAATTCTTCAATTCTTCAATCCAAAATCTCAAATCCAAAATCTCAAATCGATTGACGGCGGCCCCCCATTGCGGCTACGCTGTGAAATTAAGGTTGCGAAAGCTTGCACAGGAAGCAGCCCGCGTCGCCCGAAAATTGGGTTGCACTGGCCATTGCTGCTAGTAACAGCAATAGACAGCTACCGCCAAACTGAGTACAGCAGTCTGGAGGCTAACCGAGAATTTTAACACTCTCTGTAGTCGCCCTGCTCTGTGTTACTGTGCGGGCGGCTGGGTTTTTGGGTTTTTCTCGCTATACCAAAAACCAGGAGAACATCCGCATGTCACAGGAATTCGTGCTTGACGATAACTTGTCCGTTAGCGCAGCCCGCCCCTACGGGGGCTACGCCAACGAAGAGGAGCGTCCAAATGACGGCTCAACAGTATC
This sequence comes from Microcoleus occultus BM001215366, assembly GCA_036700145.1. Classification (GTDB taxonomy): domain Bacteria; phylum Cyanobacteriota; class Cyanobacteriia; order Cyanobacteriales; family Microcoleaceae; genus Microcoleus. Next base: position 19,094 of record JAUBOH010000065.1, on the reverse strand, counting down.
CGAACAGGAAGTCGTGCAGATAACAATTGTCGGTTCCCGCGCAGCGGTGTTACAAACTATACACACCTTTTACTGACTGGGATTTGCCTCTGTCGGGGATTGGCTCCCGCCGCAGCCGACCGCAAATCAGGGGCAAGTGATGAGCGTCCTGATTCGCCGCCGCGGGCGGGCCCGCCTAGGAATGTGGCTGTGACAGCCAAGCCGAGGGGCGCAACGCGCACGGAAGAGCCGTCGGGCAATTAAATTGTAGGGCTTGTGCAGAAACTCGGTTTCTGCCAAGTTCTGTCAACTTGCGATCGGCTTTGATTTAATAAAAAATTATGGTATGGTTATTTTATATACACCTTCATCAATGAGTGGAATGAACCTATCCATTATTGGCGATCAAAATTACATTTTGGGGATAGCAGCGCTGCTGAAGTCCATAGAACTCAATATTACTGAAGATCCGAATTTGCCTGTCAACATTACTGTGGTATCAACAGGTATAAATACACAGCAAAAGGAAAAGTTGCAGAAGTGCTGCAAATATGAGATTGAATGGGAAGAAGTTAAACCGAATTACGGGGGATTGCTGTCCCTGTCTGGTTCTAAGCTCACTTACGCGAGGTTGGAACCGGAGAAATACACAAAGGCAAAAGAACGGCTGATTTGGCTCGACAGCGACATGATCGTTCTGGGCAGCTTAGAGCCGCTGTGGAACTTAGATTTTGAAGGAATGCCCGTAGCTGCTGCACTCAATGTCTGGGGAAATCCGAACAATCCGGCAGATAAAAACCCTTATTTTAATGCTGGTCTTTTAGTGTTCAATCTGAAACTTTGGGAGGAAGAAAAACTCTCAGAAAAAATGCTCGAAAACGCTAGGGTCAACCTTTGGTGCGATTGCGATCAGGGGACATCAAATTCGGTTTTAGGCCGAAGGTGGAAGCGATTAGAGCAGATATGGAACAACCACGATACGGAGGATATGTCAACTAGAGTGATGCACTTTATATCCAGTCCGAAACCTTGGGAAAGCCCGCAACCTAACAAATTATGGATGGAGATGTTGTCTCAGACACCGTTTAAGGACGATCTGCGCCCAATTAAAAATAATTCCGATTGGATTTCTCGGCTAAAGGTAAAATACAAAAGATGGGAGCCGTGGCTGGCCCAACCGAACACAAAAATTAAGAGCTACCTGAAAAATCGACAAAGGTAAGAGGGTTTTCGATTAAAACATTGGGAATGACTGATGGCTACCAGTAGTAGGGTGCGGCAGGGAGCGTTATTTTCTGGGGCTGTCGAGGGCTGCTCTTGGCTGACGCACCCTACTACTGCGTGTGAGTGTGGAACAGGCATCCTGCCTGTTTCCTGATAAAAAGATTTATCTGGGGTGGAACGCAGAGTGTGCGATCGACTCAAAAGCCTTGTACATCGGGTCAAGCCAGCAGCGACCCAAAGCTGACGGCATTTTATTATCGGATCTGTATTATACAACACGAATTACCAACAACAATTAAAATAGTTTGGACTTGATGGTATCTTGCGCCATTTTGCGATCGAACTCTTCGCGGTCGGGGTTCCCCTGGCTGCGAAAGTTGCGAGGTTCAGCCTCCGACTTCTGGAAATTGGTGCAAAATGTCAAATTTATCGTTAATCTTGTCCAACTACCAATTACGAACCTATGCCCCGTCGTCAAGACTTAAAAAAGATTCTTCTCATTGGTTCCGGCCCAATTGTTATCGGCCAAGCGTGCGAGTTTGACTATTCGGGGACGCAAGCTTGCAAAGCTTTGCGAGAAGAAGGTTATGAGGTAGTGCTGGTGAATTCCAACCCAGCCACAATTATGACCGATCCGGAAACTGCCGATCGCATTTACATCGAACCTCTAACGCCGGCCATCCTCGAACAAATCATCGCCAAAGAAAGACCTGAAGCAATTTTGCCGACAATGGGCGGTCAAACGGCGCTTAATTTAGCAGTTGCAGTCGCTAAAAATGGCGTTTTGGAAAAATATAACGTCGAGTTGATTGGCGCTAAATTGCCGGCCATTGAAATGGCGGAAGACCGGCTGTTATTTAAGGAAGCGATGGCGCGAATTGGCGTCGCAGTTTGCCCTTCAGGAATTGCTAACAATCTCGACGAAGCCAAAGCAATCGGCCACCAAATCGGCAGTTATCCGTTAATTATCCGTCCTGCTTTTACAATGGGCGGTACGGGAGGCGGCATTTCTTACAATCAAGAAGAGTTTGAAGAAATGGCCCAAGGCGGCGTTGATGCGAGTCCCGTATCGCAAATTTTGATCGAACAATCTTTGATCGGTTGGAAAGAGTACGAACTGGAAGTGATGCGGGATTTGGCAGATAATGTGGTGATTATTTGTTCGATCGAGAATCTCGACCCGATGGGCGTCCACACCGGCGATTCGATCACAGTCGCGCCGGCTCAAACCCTGACAGACAAAGAATATCAGCGCCTGCGGGATGCTTCGATTAAAATTATCCGCGAAATCGGAGTTGAAACTGGCGGTTCTAACATTCAATTTGCGGTGAATCCAGTAAACGGAGAATTCATCGTCATTGAAATGAACCCCCGGGTTTCCCGTTCCTCCGCCTTGGCCTCGAAAGCAACCGGTTTCCCGATTGCAAAAATGGCGGCCAAATTAGCGGTAGGTTACACCCTAGACGAAATTTCCAACGATATCACCAAGAAAACTCCGGCGTCTTTTGAGCCGACAATTGACTATGTGGTGACGAAGATTCCCCGATTTGCCTTTGAAAAGTTCCCCGGTTCGGAACCGACTCTGACGACGCAAATGAAGTCAGTGGGAGAGGTAATGGCGATCGGGCGAACCTTCAACGAATCTTTCCAAAAAGCGCTGCGGGGATTGGAAACCGGCCGCGCGGGTTTCGGGTGCGACAAACCGGAAAAATTGCCGAGTTTGGAGCAAATTCGCGCCGGATTGCGGACGCCAAATCCCGATCGCATTTTTACAGTTCGCCACGCGATGATGATGGGAATGTCCGTGGAAGAAATTTTCGAGCTCACCGCAATTGACCCCTGGTTTTTGGACAAAATGCAGGAATTGCTGGAAGCTGAAAAGTTCTTGAAACGGACGCAGCTAAGCCAGTTGACAAAAGAGACCATGTTTGAAGTAAAGCAGTTGGGATTTAGCGATCGCCAAATTGCTTACGCCACCAAAACATCGGAAGATGAAGTCCGCGCTTACCGCAAACAGTTGGGCGTCATCCCGATTTACAAAACAGTTGATACCTGTGCCGCTGAATTTGAAGCGTTTACACCTTATTACTATTCCACCTACGAAGTGGGAGCGGCAATTTGGGAATTGGGCGATGAAGAAAAGAAGATTTCGCCAGTCGGTCACAGTCTCGCGCCGGAGTCGGAAGTTTTGCCTTCTACTAAGCGAAAAGTGATGATTCTCGGCGGCGGGCCGAACCGGATCGGACAGGGGATCGAGTTTGATTACTGTTGCTGTCACGCTTCGTATTCCCTGGGAGCAGACGGGTTTGAAACAATTATGGTCAACTCGAACCCGGAGACGGTTTCGACAGATTACGATACGAGCGATCGCCTGTATTTTGAACCGCTAACTAAAGAAGATGTTCTCAACATCATTGAGGCGGAAAATCCCGAGGGAGTAATCATTCAATTTGGCGGACAAACGCCGCTAAAATTGGCAATTCCTTTACAAAAGGCTCTCGACAATCATCCGGATGTCCAAACAAAAATCTGGGGAACTTCGCCGGATTCAATTGATAGTGCTGAAGACCGAGAAAGATTTGAAAAGATTCTGCGGGAGTTGGATATTCAGCAAGCTGCTAACGGTTTAGCGCGGAGTTTTGAGGATTCTTTAATAGTAGCTCAACGCATCGGTTATCCGGTCGTGGTGCGACCGAGTTACGTGTTGGGCGGGCGAGGAATGGAAATTGTTTATTCCGATGCTGAATTGGAACGCTACATGACTTATGCGGTACACGTAGAACCGGATCATCCGATTTTAATTGACAAGTTCTTGGAAAATGCGATCGAGGTCGATGTCGATGCGATCGCCGATGCAGAAGGAAATGTCACCATCGGCGGTATTATGGAACACATCGAAGAAGCGGGAATTCACTCCGGCGACTCAGCTTGTTCTATCCCTTACCAAACGCTTTCTGACGCAGCTCTGGTAACAATCCGCCGATGGACGATAGAATTAGCAAAATCCCTGAAAGTGATCGGGTTGATGAACATTCAATTTGCCGTCCAAGGAAACGAAGTTTTCATTTTGGAAGCTAACCCGCGCGCTTCTCGAACAGTACCTTTTGTCTCCAAGGCGATCGGAGTTCCCCTAGCCAAAATCGCATCGCGAGTCATGTCCGGTCAAACTTTGGCAGCTTTGGGTTTTACTAAGGAAATTGTACCAGTTCACGTTTCTGTGAAAGAAGCCGTGCTACCGTTTGCTAAGTTTCCGGGAACTGATACTTTGTTAGGGCCGGAAATGCGATCGACTGGCGAAGTCATGGGGATTGACACAGATTTCGGCAAAGCATTTGCTAAAGCTCAACTCGGTGCGGGACAAGTAATGCCGCTGTCGGGAACAGTTTTGGTATCGATGCGCGATCGGGATAAACTAGCAGTAGTACCCGTTGTCAAGGAATTCTTGGAATTGGGTTTCAAAGTAGTAGCAACCCACGGGACACGCAAAGTTTTGCTAGAGCAAGGTTTAGACGTAGATTTGGTGTTAAAACTCCATGAAGGGCGGCCGAACTTGTTGGATTCGATCAAAAACGAGAAAATCCAACTAATTATTACCACACCTTCCGGCGAAGAATCCCGCGCCGACGGCATCTTTATCCGTCGCACAGCTTTGACTTACAAAATCCCGATTATTACCACAATCGCCGGTGCGAAGGCGACTGCTGCGGGAATTCGATCGCTCAAATCTCACCCGATGGAAGTAAAAGCACTTCAGGATTATTAAATCCCACAAGGTAGAGGACACGGCAGTGCCGTTTCCCTACTCCCAAATAATCGATTTAACTGGTTCCCAGGCTCTGCCTGGGAACCGATATCTAGAGGCTCTGCCTCGCTTGCAGTTGCGAGCAGGAAAATTGGAGGCAGAGCCTCTATATCTGCGTTACCAGGCAGAGCCTGGGAACGAGTAGTTGTAGGGAAACGGCACTGCCGTATCCTGACTATGGGCAACTTAGTCTAAACTTTTAATGTCCAATTCCTGGTATTTTTCAAGAGTGCCACTATCCATCATCAACCTCGGCCAAACCAACAAGAAAAATCCCATCCAAGCCAATAAAGGAATTGCAACTAAAACAGTTATCCAAACAGTTTTTAACAAAAACCAACTACCGGAAATTAGGCTCGTACCAGTTAAAAGAATCGACCAAGGCTGACACCACCAAGGTTTGTAATTCCAAGGACTAACGGGTTTTTGTTGGGAAATAGTTTTCATATTTGCAGTGATTTTTTATAGATAATAACAGAGCTAGGTCGCTCGACCTAATTTAAACATTCATCACCTGTTCTGCGGTCAGCTTTAATTCTGGAAAAGTCCGCGACACAATTCTTTCGCTGCCCTTAAACGCAGTTGTTTGATAGTTACCGGAGGCATCCAAAAGGTGAACGAATACAGTTGGAACTTTGGGATTTCCCAGAAACTCCCTACTGCCAATTGCTAAGTAATCGACAATCCAATACTCGGGAATTCCGAGGCGCTGATACTCGTCCAATTTGTCTATGTAATCGTCATCCCAATTTGTCGAGGTTACTTCTACTGCCAACTGAATTGGTTCCCGCAAGGCAGCATAACCAGAACGATCGGAATACCACAAATCACGATTAATTACACTGACATCCGGTCTCCGTCCTTGTTCTACTCCAACTTTACTTACAGTTCTGATAACGGCTGTAATGTTGACTACATAATTCAAATTCAGTCGCCGAATTTCATCATTGAAGCCAAACAACATGAAATTAGCAACGTCATAGTGATTTCTTGTGGCATTCATCTCTACAATTTCTCCATTTACCAGTTCATAGAGTCCATCTTCTGGACATTCTACAAGAAATTGGTCAAATGTGATTTTTTGTGTGACTGTTGCAATCATAAGATTTATCCTTATTTTGCAGGAATACTATTAGTCTATACTAGCACAGCCAGTAGCAAATTTATTTTTTTTTAACCGCAGATGAACGCTGGTGAGCGCGGACGAACAAAAGCTGGTTGGCGAAGCTTGCAGCTATTGGATCGCCCTTCTGATATTTGGCACTGATATTTTATACTTGTGTTTCGCGCAAATGGTAAAATGCGATCGTCCTAGCAATTTGCACTTAAAGATGTTACTGAATTGATACAGTAAAGTAACAAACCTAGAAATCGAGCCACTCCAAGGTCAACCCCGAACCATGAGACTAGACGAAGCCGTAGAATTTGCCGAAAACCCAGAGCCGCGGTGTCCCTGCGTCCTCCTGCTGGACACATCCGGCTCCATGCAAGGCGCACCCATAGATGCCTTGAATGAGGGGTTGGAAGTCTTTAGGAATGACCTAATTAAAGACGAACTAGCTAAAAAGCGAGTCGAAGTCGCGATTATTTCATTTGACAATCAGATCAAAGTCGTGCAAGACTTCGTAACTGCCGATCAGTTCGAGACACCGCTGCTGACAGCTCAAGGACAAACTCACATGGGCGCCGGCATTCAGCTCGCATTAGACATCATCGCCGCCCGCAAATCCGAATACCGCAACAACGGCATTACCTATTACCGCCCGTGGGTATTTATGATTACCGACGGCGAACCTCAAGGCGAATCGGACGATGTTGTGGAAATAGCAGCACAGCGGATAAAAGAGGAAGAAACTAACAAGCGCGTGGCATTTTTTGCAGTCGGAGTCGAAGGTGCTAATATCCCCCGTCTCGCGCAAATTGTCGAGCGCACGCCTGTAAAATTGAGAGGATTAGACTTTCGAGAAATGTTCATCTGGCTGTCGGCTAGTATGCAGAGAGTTTCTCACTCAAAAATTGACGAACAAGTCGCACTACCGCCTCCCGGATGGGGAACTGTTTAGTTATTAGTCATTGGTGATTAGGCGTAAGGTGCGCAGTGCGCACCCTACATAATTAGGGATAAACAAACCCGTCCTGACTTTCCATATTTTTGAATTTACGAAGTTTTGAATTAAAGAGTTATTAATGGAGAATTCATCTTTTAATTGGCAAGTTGTAGCAGCATCGGTGACTGGTACGAGCCACGAAAAACGATCGCAGCCCTGTCAAGATGCCCACTGTTGGCGCGTGTTGTCTAACGGTGTTTTGGTAGCGGCAGTTGCTGACGGCGCGGGTTCGGCAGCACTCGCAGAAGTGGGGGCAAAAATTGCTGTGGAAGCGGTTGTGGAAACGATTTGTCAACAGGATTTGCAGCCGGAAAGTGACGAGGAATGGCTGGTGTTTTTCACAGCTTCTCTGCAAGTTGCGCGGGCGGCTGTGGAAGCGGAAGCGGCAACCCGCGAAGTGGCGGCGAGAGATTTAGCGTGCACTTTAATTACGGTTGTGGCTACGCCGGAATTGATCGCTGTTGCTCAAATTGGCGATGGTGCGGCGGTGGCGGGCGATAGTGCGGGAAATGCGATCGCCCTTACGATACCTCCTTGTGGCGAATACATCAACGAAACTATCTTTTTGATTTCGCCAAATGCGATCGAAACAGCGCAATTTCAGGTACTGCGGGAAAAACTGCCACACTTAGCTGTGTTTTCGGATGGCTTGCAAATGCTAGCTCTCAAAATCCCGGAAGGTACGCCGCATCAGCCGTTTTTTGCGCCTTTGTTTCGGTTTTCTGCCGAAGCGAAAGAAGAGTCGGATGCGAAAGAGCAGTTAGAGTCATTTTTGCGATCGCCCCGGGTTTCCGAACGCACCGATGATGACTTAACATTATTGTTGGCAACTTTTGCGAGTTTTGAGGGACAGGACAATTCAAAATAGACAGTTGGCAAAAGCGAACGCTGATGGGAGTCCCTCGGCGGTTAAAAATTTCCGCTGCTGAATTTTGCCACAAGTCTAATGCGTTCAACGGAGCTAGGAGCGAAAATTTGGCGCGCTTCTATAATAAAATCGAGGTGTCACACAATTCTGGTTTAGTCTGTACAGTAGGTCGTCGTTTGCAAGCACAAGAGATTAAGGATAAGCTCAACACCCTAATTAGCGAAGCAGATCCAATAGATCCGAGTTTGGCGAGAAGATTGGATGAAATCAATCGCTGGGTGAAAGATGTTAAACCCGGTTCGCTAACTGCTAAAAAATTTGTGATGGCTTTTTTGCTGCAGCTTATCCGAGATTCTCAGGTTTGGCTGGCGGTTCAATCTCTACCTTCGGAAAGAGAACAACAAGCAGCGTTTGAGTTAATGAGTCCGGGGGAAAGGTATTGGTACAGCTATCTATTTCCTAAGTGGCTGAGCGAAAACGATCGCAAATTTTACATCTGGAAACAAAAACTCAAGAATGGCGAATTCGATCCGGCTGACGATATCGTGATTCGCGCGATCGCCGCCCGGATAGTCGAACGCCAAGGCACTGTTTTCTATCGCTACGTTGCTGATCTTTCAATGGCCACCGATTCGATCGTTAGCAACCGCCAACAGCAGCCCCTCTGCATCCAAGTTACTACTCTTTCGGATGAGTTTTCTCAAGAAAAATATCAAAAATGGCAACAAACTCTTCAAGGCTGGGGGATTGACAGAGGACTATTTTTAAGTTATGATACGAAAGATGCAAACTTCCTGAACAAGTTAGTTAACATTGCATTATATAATAGTGATAATTTGCCCGCAGGTCGTTACCTCAAATTTCCATAAATCAACCCGATCTGCTGCTGAGAATAGTCCGACTGCTAACAACTCGGTGAACAAGAAATTTTGAATAACTTACATATTCTAGGATTCTCGACAATACCAAAAACCTAGTCCTCAGACTGCTTCCCGCAAAAGGGAAGGCTACGCCAAGATTGTGTCCTCCTATTTTTTGTTTCCGGGATGAGTCTGGCAAAGGAAAGGCAACAGGCGTCAATTTAATGTCAGACGTAGCATCGATCTGCTGTTTGATTATGAGGTCCTCGATCCCCCCTAGCTGAGGGCGGGCACTCTTGGCACCGCCCCTACTAAGGGGGGGACAGGAAGCACTTAAAGTCCCCCGACTATCATGGGGATTTAGGGGGATCGAGACTCGGCTATAAACGAGAGATACCAAGGTTTTTAGGTGATTGTTGACACGATGAAAGACAACAGGTGCTGCATAATTCCTGGCCGAGCAACGGGAAGATTTACCGAAAAAATCAATTTTGTGAAATAACTAGGAACTCGGTCTAAATTAAATTGAGATTTGATTGAAGCGCGGTGAAATTGTTGGAAATAAAATCAAATTACATCAAAATCAATACTATGACAGTACAAGGTACAAACACCGTTGAAAACAACTTGCAAAAAGTAGTTGAACAACTGGAAGCAGCTAGAAAAATGCAGGATGATTGGATAAATCACGGCGTGGATTTTGTTGATTTGTATGTGGAAGATGCGGGGGGTGATTGGTTGGAGAAGTGGGGGAAATGTGAAGAAGAATTAGAGCAGATAATTAAAAAGGTAGATGTTGAAGCAGTTAAAGCGGCGATCGGCATTTCCGACTTTGGGCAAACCGAACTGCTGGAAACGGCTTTGAGCAGTTGCGATCGCCCGGATGAGTCTCCCGCTGGAGAAGAGGTGAAGTACAAACGGCTTTCACTCTTAGGCGGAGCGATTTTCGGTGCTGTTGTTACCGATTACCTGTACCGCGAATATCCCGAACTCGACTGCGATGCGATTTCAACCTTAAAAGCTCGTTTAGCAGACAGTCAAAAACTCTCGGAATTTGCGAAAAATCTGAAATTGAACGAACTCTGTCGGGGAGCCGCCAGCAGGAAAGCAACAGACCAAAGCGAGTACAATAAATTTTTAGCCCAGACTTTTGAGGCTTTGTTGGGTGCGATTTACTTGGAGTTCGATCGCGATTTTTTTCGTGCGGGAAACTGGCTGATCCAGCAGTCGATCGAACCAACGATCGGCGAACACCTCGATCTAACTCAGCAGTCGAAAGGTACGCTGGAAAACGAGCTAAAACGGCGCGAAATCTTGGGTGCGGATATTTTAGAGGCGATCGCGATCGACTATCTATATAACCGCTTTCCTGAAAGCAACAGCAGCCAGCTAACTCGCTGGAAAAATCTGTTAGGGGCTAAAGAGATTTTTCCCAAAGACTTTAAGACAAAATTAGGCAGTCATTACCTAGAATTGGAGAGCAATTTCTCGCGTACCCGCGACTGGCTGGTGGATAATTTCATCAAAACCGCAGTTGACGAACTGGAAGAGGAAACAGGCGATCGGCTAAACTAAAATCAACTCCTAAAAAAATTGGGAAAACAGCAATGGTTACACAACTGCAATCTCCCGAAAAATCAAATGTCATCTACCCCGACGATAACGGCGAACCGATGTCAAACAATACAGATCGGTTTCGATTAATTGTTTGGATTAAAGAAAAATTAGAATTGCTGTTTGCAAATGACCCGAATGTTTTCGTAGCTGGTGACTTGCTGTGGTATCCGGTAGAAGGTAATAACAAACTGTCTCAAGCCCTAGATGTGATGGCAGTTTTTGGCATACCAAAAGGATATCGAGGTTCTTACCAACAGTGGAATGAAGATAATATTGCACCGCAAGTCGCATTTGAAATTTGGCCTGGAGATCGGATCGGTTTGATGATGCAAAAATTTCAATTTTACGAACGCTACGGTGTGGAAGAATACTATTTGTACGATCCAGAAAAATTGGAACTGGGAGGATGGTTGCGGGTTGAGGGAAAATTAGAACAGATAGAACAAATGGACGGCTGGGTAAGTCCGAGACTGGGAGTGCGGTTTCAATTATCTGAAACTGGACTCGAAATGTTCGGGCTTTCTGGAGAACCGTTTATGAGTTTTGTGGAACTCGATCGACTGCGACAGCAAGCCGAGGCGCGGGCCCAACAAGCAGAAATGCTGCTGGAACAGTCAGAAATGCTGCTGGAACAAGAACGATCGCGATCGCAAGCTTTAGAATCAAGACTCCGAGAAATGGGAATAGATCCCAATCAATTGTAAGCACAACTGCAAAATTGAACTATTGTGGAACAGGCATCTTGCCTGTTGCTGAGTTTTCCAGGCCGGGCAGGATGCTCATCCCACAAACAACCACAATAAAATTGGTTCGTAGTGAGGACTTCAGTCCTCTCTCATTGGATGCGGACTGAAGTCCTCACTACGAACCTTATAATGGTTGGTTTACTGGTTAAATGTATTGAGTGCTGTTGACTTCTAAATCCCCTATCCCCTAACGGAATTCTATGCAGTTGCAGCGCCAATTTAGCGGACAACTGATTGCGATCGACAGCAACAGCGCGATCGCCAGCGGCGGTGAAGGTCGCATCTACCCGATCGCCCAAGACTCGTCCCTAGTAGCAAAAATCTACCACAGACCGACAGACGAAGACGGCGACAAACTCACAGTCATGTTCAGTATGCCGCCGGATGCGCCGATCGCGGAACCAGGACACGCTTCAATTGCTTGGCCGATCGATTTGCTGCATACTGTCGGCGGGCGCGAAAAAATCGTCGGTTTTGTGATGCCGCGCGTCAAGAAAGCGCTGCCGGTACACACTTTCTACACGCCCAAAACCAGGCGCGAACAAAAACCGCTATTTAACTATCTGTACCTCCACCGCACCGCCAGAAACCTCGCCTCGGCCGTAAACGCCCTCCACGTCAGGGGTTACGTCATCGGCGATGTGAACGAGTCGAACATTCTGGTTACGGATACGGCTTTGGTAACGCTGGTAGACACCGATTCGTTTCAAGTGCGCGATCCTTATACGGGTTACGTTTATCGGTGTCCCGTGGGGAAACCGGAGTTTACGCCGCCGGAATTGCAGGGCCAGACTTTCCGCGATATCGATCGAGCCCCAGAGCACGATTTGTTCGGTTTAGCGGTATTAATTTTTCAATTGCTGATGGAAGGTACGCACCCGTTTTCGGGAGTTTATCTCGGTAGCGACGAACCGCCGTCTTTGGAGGCGAGAATTCGATCGGGCCATTTCCCCACAGGTACGAAGCGGATTCCCTACCGCCCGATGCCGGCCGCGCCAAGCTTCGAGATGCTGCATCCCCGGCTGCGGCAGATGTTTGTCCGCTGTTTTGAGGAAGGGCACGGCAATCCGGCGGCGCGCCCCGATGCGAAAACTTGGGTGAATGCGATTCGGGAAGCGGAAGATGCTTTGGTAACTTGCAGCAAAAACACTCAGCACAAATACGGAAATCATCTGAGTCGGTGCCCTTGGTGCGATCGGGCAAAAATGCTCAAAGGTCGCGATCCATTTCCTTCACGCAACGCAGTCAGCAACGGATTGCACTTGCAGCCCGCGAAAACGAAGCGTAAAAAGCCGTTACCCCCGCCTCCCGTGAGGGAGGCCGCAGTGCGCCGGCAACAGCCCGCCACGGGGCTACCGCGCCAACTGGGCCAGTACCAAGTGCCGCTGCTACCGATGCCGATGTCTTCTCGGAGTCGGACTCCTGCGCCGAGGGCTCCCGCTGGCAAGTTTGAGCGAATTGTTCAGGATGCTGCTTGGGGAGGTGTTTGGGGGAGTTTGTGTTTGGCTGCGATGGCGGGGGTGGTTTCGGCGATCGCTGAGGGCGGCGGCGCTGTTTTGGGGGCGATTTTTGTTGGTTCGATTTGGGGCAGTTTTTTTGGGATGATGTGGGGCGTTTTTACTTTGTCGCCGAACCAGATTTGGCGGAAGTGGGGGGGAGTGTTGGTGGGGGCGGCTTGGGGGGCTTTTTTGTTGGCGGCGATCGCGGGTGCGGTGTCTGGGGCGATTAATGGCAATCCGGCGATCGGGGAAGCGATTTTGTCTGGGGCGGGGGTTGGTACTGTCTGGGGCTGTGTTTGGGCTGCTTGCAAGCCTCCTCTGGCGATGCCGGTGGGGAGGGTGTGGGGCAGGCGGGGAGGGTATTTGGGGGCGGTTTGGGGAGCGTTTTTGGGGACTGTGGCTGGTGTTTGTTTGGGGGCGGGGTTGGTGGTTTGGCAGCAATATAATGGCCAGATGCGGCCGGTGAACGAGTTTGCGGGTTTGTTGTTGGGTGTGGCGATCGTGGCGGCCGGTGTGGGTGCGGTTGGGGGTTTGGTTTCTGGTGGTTTCTTGGGTTTTTGCGGGTTTTCGCCGAAGCTACCCGCGTCGTTTCAGCCTTCGGGGATGAAGGGTGCGGCTTTGGGGGCGATTTGGGGCAGTTTTTTGGGGACTTTTACCGGTGCTGTGTTGGGGGCGGGGGTGTCTGCGATGTTTCCGGCTGTCAGCGCTGGGGTGCCGGTGGAGTTGGGGCCTGTCGCGGGGGCGATCGTCGGGGCTGGTTTGGGGGCGATTTGGGGGGTGGTTTCGGGTACTGTTTGGGGGGCTTTGGGGAAGTGGTGATCGGGTTGATGTGTGTTTTTGGGTGGAAAATGCGCCTATGAGTGGGTGTCAAAATCGAGGTGTTAATTTTGGGGGCTACAATGTATGTACTGTAAGGCTTAGATGTACTTCAACCAATAAAATGGTAGACGCAATCGCTGAAATCTATGCAGGATAAAGGTTTGAGGGATGTATGAAAAATTGGGTATTGACAAGTCGAAGGCTGAAATGGTACTTTTGGTTTGGAAAGGCGCAAATGAACCTTGAAAACCAAATACAGTAAGGCTCTTGGAACGGGCAGTCGGAAAAACCCTAAAACCCTATCAGGGATTGAAACCGCACAAATTGCCAGTTCCACAAGCCAGAATCTTGTCGGAAAAACCCTAAAACCCTATCAGGGATTGAAACCCGAATGGCGGCATTGTGTCGATCGGACTTTATAAGTCGGAAAAACCCTAAAACCCTATCAGGGATTGAAACGAAAATCACGAGTGGTTGAACACTCAAAACGAGAAAGTCGGAAAAACCCTAAAACCCTATCAGGGATTGAAACCCAAAGGCTTCTGTGGCTTAGTTATCAACTGATTGTCGGAAAAACCCTAAAACCCTATCAGGGATTGAAACCAGTTAGATAAATCCAGAATCTCCACTCAGCGGCGCTGTCGGAAAAACCCTAAAACCCTATCAGGGATTGAAACCCTATTCCCCCGGTGACAAACCAGGAAGCTACTTGTCGGAAAAACCCTAAAACCCTATCAGGGATTGAAACAGCTAGAAACAGTAAAGCTAGTAGCTAATGGGCTGTCGGAAAAACCCTAAAACCCTATCAGGGATTGAAACGAAAAATTGCTCCGCCGTTTGTGACTGATGAAGCTGGGTCGGAAAAACCCTAAAACCCTATCAGGGATTGAAACAACAGTTAGTGATTAACAATATGGGAGCACCTAAAGGAGTCGGAAAAACCCTAAAACCCTATCAGGGATTGAAACCGATCGATTCCAGCGAAAGCGAGTAGTTGGTCGCTGCCCGAGTCGGAAAAACCCTAAAACCCTATCAGGGATTGAAACAGCCGTTGACCCCGGCAATCGTTTTACAAAGTGGATTGATGTCGGAAAAACCCTAAAACCCTATCAGGGATTGAAACAAACTGTAATCAAAATCGCTGAAAAGTACCCCAAAAAGTCGGAAAAACCCTAAAACCCTATCAGGGATTGAAACTGACTACAGTTTTTAATCAAGCTGTAGCCAAAAGGTCGGAAAAACCCTAAAACCCTATCAGGGATTGAAACCATAAGTTTTACGCCAACTATGCCTCATTTGTAAAGTCGGAAAAACCCTAAAACCCTATCAGGGATTGAAACAAGCTAAAATCAAGGAGTTTATTGATACACATAAGTCGGAAAAACCCTAAAACCCTATCAGGGATTGAAACATAATGATGGCTGGAGTGAGGAACGTTCCGAACAGTCGGAAAAACCCTAAAACCCTATCAGGGATTGAAACAGCCCTTCAATGTAGATGATGTTGAAATTGGCGAGTCGGAAAAACCCTAAAACCCTATCAGGGATTGAAACCAAAGTATTCCTTAACCGATAGTTGATTGCTCATTATTGTCGGAAAAACCCTAAAACCCTATCAGGGATTGAAACAGTTAACGCATCTAAATTCAGCGGGAATACAGTGTCGGAAAAACCCTAAAACCCTATCAGGGATTGAAACTACTGCGATACGCCTGTGTTATGATTTGGATGTCAAGTCGGAAAAACCCTATTTCCCGATCTAAGGCTTGAAACCCTTTATTGGAGTGCTTTCGCCTCCGACAATGTAGCGGGAAAAACCATAAATCCCGATCGAGGATTGAAACAAAGTACAAGCGCGCTGCAAAAAACCTAAATCCCGATCGGGGATTGAAACTAAATCGGGTATGATATCATTTGCGGTTGCACTCAGACATGACTGTTGACTGTGATTCGAAAAACTGAAAATTGCGCTGATATTTGTTGCCAGCTTGACTCGACTTTACCAAGACGGACGATGAAGCGCGGATTTGATATCCTTGCGGCGCACCCGGAATTGATATGAAGCAGCAAAATACAAATTAAGCCACAATAAACCTAAATCCCATTTTCACTTGAGATGACAGTGACAATTCGGCTTTTCAATCAAAGACTCAACCAAAGCATTCAAAGCAACTGCGGCCAACAATCCACCACCAAAAGTTCCCACTGTCGTAATATAAGCAACGCCCGATCGCACTAAGCGCCGTTTCGCCACCGGAGAATGACTAAAACCGATCGGCATTCCAACTACCAAAGCCGGTTGCAGTTGCCCACTCTTGATCGCCTCACAGACAGCCATCAGCACAGACGGCGCATATCCTATCACTAATATACATCCTTTTTCCAGTTTCAACAACTTTTCAAACCACTCACGCTGCTGCCAGAATTCCTGTTCTGCTTCCGCCGCAGCATTGATGTGCGGGTCATCAATTAAAGTTTCAATAGTTGTTCCCAAATGTGCTAATCTTGTCCGATCCAAAGCCGCAAAAACAGGCGGCACGTCAGCCACAATTTGACACCGATTTTTCAAAGCTTCCCGCGCCGACTTGATTGCCGTTTTGCTCAACTTCACAAATGGCAATAGCGAACAATCTCCGCAGGCTAACATTAGTTTTGATAGCAAGTCTACCTCAATTTCGGAGCGATCGCCCAAATCCGGCAACAAATGCTGCAACGACTCCCCAAACGCCTCCGGGTGAGAGTGCGCCGCCGCATCCCAACTATCCCAAACTTGTTCCAACTGATCCAATCCCCCCTCATTTTCCACCTGTAACAGCCTCATTTGCGCCAATGCTTCCCCTTGCACCGCTTGACACGAAAGATCGCGTCCCAGCAATCCTTCCAGTGCTAAAGCCGTTTGTCGGAGGCGTACAATCTGTTGTGTGACAGACAGATATTGCTGTTGTAGCGCCCCCATCAGCGCGTCAGGGGAAGCATCGCTGTCAGTTTCTAAGAGTTTGCGGATGTGAGAAAGCTGAAAGCCTTGCTGTTTGAGTGCGACAATTTTTTGCAGTTTCTGAACGTCGCTGCGGGTGTAGAGTCGGTAGTTGGAGGTCGATCGCACGGCGGTCGAAAGCAGCCCCAATGTGTGATAGTGTCGCACCATCCGAGGGGTGACAGCACCTTGAACTGCTTCTGTAAGTTGTTTGATTGTTAGGTATTTTGGCATGGGATTTGGGATGCTTGGATTGTATATTGGGCCATCGCATTCACCCGCAGTCCTAGGAGTGATTGAAATCCCCGTCTCATAGCAGAAGTCGGTTAAAACCGACTGAAACATTAAATCCAATTCTCAACTCTCTTCAGTCCTCTTTGAGAGGACTTGCGCTATGAGACAGGGATTTCAATCCCTGTCGGACTCTCGGATGTAACGAGGGAAAATTGCTCCTGGATTTATTTTGGTTTTACCCTTGACATTGACATTAATGTCAAGGTTTAGGCTACAGGAGTCATTCTACCAAATCAAATTTTTCCAATGACTTCTAATTCCATCTCAAATTCTCGCTTCTCCCGGTTAGCAGAAGAACATCCCGATGCTGTAACTGCCGCCCTGTGCGGAATTCTAGTAATCTTGGGTTCCCTAGCCCTGCAACTCGGCTGGCTGGGTTTGGCTGTATTAATTTTGCCGGCGGCTTATGTGATCGGTGGCTATTCTAGCGCCCGCGAAGGATTAACTACACTGGTTCAAGAACGAGAATTAGATGTCGATTTGCTGATGATTGTAGCTGCTTTGGGCGCTGCGGGTTTGGGGCTGTGGCGGCGCGAATATCATTTAATTGTTGACGGCGCTGTGTTGATTTTAATCTTTGCAGTTAGCGGCGCGCTAGAAGGTTATGCTATGCAGCGGACTGAACGCAGCATTCGGAGTCTGATGAGTCTGACTGCGGATACTGCTAGGGTTGTATTATATGGGGATGAACGCGAAGTTGCGATCGACAAATTGCAGATTGGCGATCGGATTTTAGTCAAACCCGGAGAAATCATTCCCACCGATGCGATAATTGTCGAAGGTTTTAGCACCCTGAATCAAGCCTCGATTACTGGCGAATCTATGCCCGTGGAAAAAACCATCGGTGATGAAGTTTATGCAGGGACAATTAACGGTTTCGGCGCGCTGCAATTGGAAGTTCACAAAACTCCTGAAAGCAGTTTGATTCAGCGCGTAATTCGGCTAGTACAACAAGCCCAAACTGAAGCGCCGCCTTCTCAAATGTTTGTCGAAAAGTTCGAGCGCGGTTATGCTAGATTAATTGTGGTTTTGGGCTTGCTACTGGCAATTTTGCCGCCCTTTGTTTTAGGCTGGAATTGGGAAGATACGATTTATCGGGCGTTGATTTTCCTAGTAGTCGCTTCTCCCTGCGCGCTGATGGCTTCGATTATGCCGGCGCTGCTTTCGGGAATTGCTAACGGGGCGAAACAAGGGATTTTGTTTAAAAGTGGCGCGCAATTAGAGATAATTGGTAAAGTAAGGGCGATCGCCTTTGACAAAACCGGAACTCTCACTACAGGAAAAGCGCAAGTTGTCCAAATTGTCCCCGCGACAGGATATACTGAAACTGAAGTTTTGCAATTAGCTGCTGCTTTGGAAGTTTACTCGGAACACGCGATCGCACTTGCGATTGTCCAAGCCGCCCAACAGCAACAATTAGAATTCCCAACCGCAACTGATGTCCAAGCAAAAGTCGGCCAAGGAATTATCGGCAAAGTCAACAACCAAATCATCGCAATTGGCAAAGCCGATTTTGTCGCAGCAACTGCGGAATTAACTCAAATCAGTCAGCAATTGCAAGCAGCAGGAAAAACAGTGGTTTGGGTAGCAAAGGGCGATAATCTTTTAGGAATTATAGCAGTCGCCGACACCCTCCGCCCGGAAGCCGTGGCAACAGTAAAACGTTTGAAGAGATTAGGTGTAGAACACATAATTATGCTGACCGGTGACAATCAGCAAACCGCTGAATATATCGCCCGCGAATTAGGCATTGATGAAATATATGCCGAACTTTTGCCCGAAGATAAAGTAGACGTAATTAAACGACTGCAAAAACAATATCAAACCGTCGCAATGGTAGGAGACGGCATCAACGATGCACCCGCCCTCGCCCAAGCTTCCGCAGGAATTGCAATGGGAATTTCCGGCAGCGATGTAGCTTTAGAAACTGCGGATATCGTATTAATGGCAGACAATCTAGAAAAGCTAGCTCAAGCAATTAGTTTAGGCCGTCGCGCTCAAAAAGTAGTAAAACAAAACATTGTCTTTGCACTCAGTTGCATTATACTGCTACTAGCAGCCAATTTCCTCGGAAATATCACCATGCCTTTAGGTGTCATCGGTCACGAAGGCTCTACAGTAATCGTAACCTTAAGCGGCTTGCGACTGCTGAGAAATTAGACAAACCGAGGCAGAGCAAGAGTGAAATGCGTTCCTAGGTAGAACCCATTGGTGATAAATTAACCTTAAACGTTCAGTCTCTCTTGTTTATTATCGAAGTCTCGATCCCCCCTAACCCCCCTTAATAAGGGGGGGACAAGAGTAT
>JAUBOH010000064.1:13324-23462 GCA_036700145.1 Microcoleus occultus BM001215366 | reverse complement strand
ACAGTCAAAAGCCAGCCCCTTACTGTCCAAGGTTCCGGGCTGGCTCTGGCTCCAACAATTCAATGGAGACAAATTTTATGATGACATACAAAGAACGCTTGTGCTGTTGGGCGATCGCCCGTTTGTTACCCTCTCATCAATGGATAATTGTGGCCCGCTTCCGCAGCCGTTCCGATGCAGACGGGCATTTTCAGTTTCTGCGGCAAACTATACCCCACGTCAAGTTTGAGGTTGTGTTCGATCGTACTGGCGATCGTCACCGTTTGGCTGCACTGGGCGATCGGCCTTCCAATGTCCTCACTCGCGTGTTATAGGTTGTAATCTTCGCGGCGGTTACTGTTTGGCGATCGCACTTTTTGTTGCTAAGGGGATCGTCTATAACCTTGACAAATATTAGACTTTAGGGTATGTCGTAAATTATGACGATTCCCTCAGAAATTAACGCTCTCATTGACAAATTAAATCAGGAGCTAAACCAGATTGAGCAGGAAGCAACAGAAGGATTAGTTTTGGCTAGAGCCATCATCCAGCGTTTTCCGAATAATGACACACTAACTCAGATGTTAGCTTTTTTGAATAGCGCTAGGTTTTATGCCGACACCGAGCGCAGCAGAATTCAAACTATTGTTGAAAGTCGATCGCGATCGAATCAGACAACAGGCGAAGAAATTCAGGAAGCAGGAGAAGACTTGTCAACAAAGCTAGGTCGAGTTGTGGAAACTAAGATGAGAGTTATCGGTGCAAAAAATCGTTTGGAGAACTTGCAATGAAACAAGCAGAAATGACCGAACAGCAAAAAGCTATCCTCGATGAAATTCGCGAACTAGCCATCATCGGCGAACAGCAAATTAAACAGGATCTTGAGGAATCAGCAACAATAGACGAAAAGTGGCGGCGGAAAGCTGATGGTAAACGCGCTGCGGCACAAAAGCTATAAGTACGAGTGAAGCGATCGCAGATATTTGCGATCGCGACGCAAGCGCGAACAATGATATACAAGTATCTGCGATCGCAGATTATTGCCCGCTGTATTAACTAACTTACTTCCGCACCATCACCGACTTAATTACAGCATTCGGCTGATACTTGTTAGTCTGAAAAAAACCGCCTTTTCCAGCCCCATAAACTCCCGCAAATTGCTTTCCATCAGCCTTGGGAACAAACAAGAACTTTTTGCTCGGTTGGTTGGCAAAAACTACATTTTCTCTCGATTCATTGTCCACATTGTAAGATAAAGTAGCCTTGCCGTAAATTGCCTCTGCTTGTTTCAGAGTCATTCCGGGCCCGACGCCCCGAACAGTTTTATAATTGGGATTGTCAGTCATCAAAAGTTCAATGACATCCGCATCTTTCAGCTTTGTACCCGCAGCATAAATAATCCGATACTGTACTTTTCCCGACTGGCTAATAGCCACAGCATCAAAGTCTACCATAAAAGGAGACTGAACCTTAAACTGCGCGGTGGAACCCAGGGCCTTTTTCAGTTGTCCGAAAGTCATTCCTACCTTGGCGGCTCCAATTGTGCGATCGTCAATTGTTAAACTAGCAGCAGCAGTTTTTTGAGCAACAGTTGCGAATTCTCCCAGTGCATTTGTACCCACACGCGCCACAGCGGAAGCGGGACTCGAAATTGCTCCCAGATCAGAGCCGATCGCCAATAAAACAGCTATCATCGATCCAGACAAAACTTTGAGATTCAACATGACTAATTCTCCTAGATTTCAAATGCGACTATCTACCCGCATCTTTTGGAGTATCCTGGGCATCACCTTGCTAGTTTGGATTCTCAGAGGTGTTGGCCTCTTGACATTCATTCCCGGTTCGGTTATTTGGATACTGGTTTTGCTTTCTTTTGTTGCGGGTATCCTCAGCACTTTACTCCGCAGGTGAGCCGGATTCCGGTAATAAAAGAAGGAAGAAGGAAGAAGGAAGAAGGAAGAAAGAGCAATTATTAAATGACAAACAACAAAACTAATGCCCAATGCTCTTCGGCCCAATGCTCTTCGGCCCATTATTTGAGTTTCATTGCCTTTCCCACAGTTACATTTAACTGAGCACCGATCAGCATCGCCAAACAAGAAAGATAGAGCCACAGCAACAACACAATAAAAGTTCCGATCGTCCCGTAAGTCCAATTAAAATTGCTTAAATGCAAAACGTAGAATCGAAAAGCAGCCGAAAACAGGGCCCACAAAATAGCAGCAAAAATAGCTCCTGAAAAAATCGGACTTTCTGACGAGCGGCGGCTCGGCCCGTAACGGTAAATAAAGGCAAAAGCAACTGATACAATTCCCAAAGAAGTCGGCCACCGCCACAGCCGCCACACAGCTAAAAGTTGCGACTCCAAAGGGCAAGTTTGGGCGGGGAGCAAACAACTTTGAACATCTTTTAAATCGCAATTAGCGACAGACTCCAGCAGGCAACTTTGGCGGGCCACAGCTTGCACAATTAAGTCGCTGACAAATACAGCTCCCGATGCTAGAATTAACAGCACAATTGTACCGATACTCAGTCCCAAAGAAATAAGTTTTGCTTTCACAAAAGATCGAGTTCGATCGCTCGGGATTTCATGGATGCGATCGAGCGCAGCCATCGCGGCGCTCATTACCCCAGAAAATGCCCACAGCGACGCAAAAAAGCTCACCGAAAACAGCCCTTTATTGCGAGTTAGCAGAATTTCTTTGATTAAGCCCCGAATTAAATTGCGAACGTTATCGGGTATCACCTCCCCCAAAAGAACGGCGATTTGATAAAGTGTTGACTGCAAAGGTTCAAAAAGGGCGATCGCCGACAACACAGCCAACAGCCCCGGAAACAGCGCCAGCATAGAATTGTAGGCCATTTCCGCCGACAGCCCCGGCAACCGCTGCTCTCCGGCCTTCACGCCGACTTCCTTGAGCGTCGCCCAAGTCAAACACCGACAAAACAGCCAAAAATCACCAAATTTCTTTTTGATGGCTCTCCACAGCCTCAAAAGTACCCGAAACAAAGCTAAAATCACGTATCGCAGCCAGTAAAAAATGTTCATAGCTCACAAATTACTAATTCCCAATTTCCAATGACTAATAACCAATGACTAATGACTAATGACCAATGACTAATGACTAATGACCAATCTAAAATCTAAAATCTAAAATCAATATTATGGCTCAAGATGTCAGACAGTGGTTAGATGAAATCAAGCGGCTGCAACAGCAGTTAACAGAAGTTTCGCGCGATCGCGATGAGGCGGGTGAAAGTGCGGCTCAGTGGCGTCAGCTCTACAATACCGAAGCCGAACAGCGGCGGAATGATGCTAAATTAACTCAGCAAAGCATCGCTTCTCTGGAAGCACAAATCGAGGAATCCCAAAATTTTTCTCTCAATGTGTCGGAAAACGGGGAAGCTGGAATCGCCCGCCAGCAAGAAGTCGAACAACTGCAAACGGATGGCGAACTTAAGGCTAAATTAGTTGCGGTACTCGAAGAGCGCGATCGGGCTTTGGAAGAAGTCAAACAACTCACTCAAGCCCTCAAACAAGAACAAGCCCGCCACGCTGAAACTAGCAAAAATTTAACTAGCGCCCTCGGAGATGCCGTTGACTTGCTCACGAAAGCACAAAATCCTGCCCCGAGAAAAACAGAGACAGCATATTCTTTAGAAATCGTACCTGTTACCACGGGAAATCCGGGCGAAAGTGCGATCGAGATCCGCCACAATCGGGCCCTACTTCCGCCTTCTCAAAATCAGTTACTTCAGTTACCACCTTTTGAAAGTTAGTCATTAGTTATTAGTCATTGCCTGCATTTAGGGGTGAGTTTTTCCACCCACCCACAATAAATTTTAACTAAAACTGGAACAGGCATCTTGCCTGTCTTATTTCTTAGTCCGCGCACCATCCGAACTTCGTTTGACTTTCTGGCGGTTTCAACCGCCGAGAGATATTGATATAACTGCTTAAAACCCCATCGCCCCAGCTACCGCATCCAAAGTCGGAGCAATTCCCTGTTTAAACGAATTGTTGCTGTGATTAATCGCCGTATCCGGATCTTTCAAACCGTTACCTGTGAGCACGCAAACCACCGTTGCTCCCGTCGGAACTTGGTCTTTTACCTTCAGCAAACCGGCCACAGAAGCTGCACTCGCAGGTTCGCAGAAAATCCCTTCCTGCGATGCTAGCAAGCGGTAAGCATCCAGAATTTCCTCATCCGTGACAGCAGCAAAACTGCCGCGGCTGGCTTCCGAAGCTGCGATCGCCTGTTTCCAGCTAGCTGGGTTCCCAATCCGAATCGCCGTAGCCAGAGTTTCTGGATTCGGCACCGGATGTCCCGTCACCAGCGGTGCAGCCCCCGCCGCTTGAAATCCCATCATCCGAGGTAAGCGCGAACATTTTCTGGCTTGGTGGTATTGACAAAAACCCATCCAGTATGCTGTGATGTTTCCCGCATTTCCCACGGGAATGCACAGCCAGTCTGGGGCGTCGCCCAAAGCGTCCACCACTTCAAAAGCGCCGGTTTTTTGGCCTTCCAAACGGTAAGGATTCACCGAATTGACCAAAGTCACCGGGTAGTTGACGGCCATTTCGCGGACAATTTCCAAAGCCCGATCGAAATTACCGACAATCGAAATCACTTCCGCACCGTACAGCAAAGCTTGGGCCAACTTGCCCAAAGCCACGTAACCCTCGGGAATCAGCACGAAAGCCCGCATCCCCCCGCGTCGGGCGTAGGCGGCCGCGGCTGCCGAAGTATTGCCCGTACTGGCGCAAATTACCGCCTCGGCGCCGGCTTCCTTCGCCTTGGAAATCGCCATTGTCATCCCCCGGTCTTTGAAACTACCAGTGGGGTTGAGGCCGTCGTATTTGACCAGAACGCGCACGTCTCGACCGATGAGAGCGGCGATCGCCGGTGCTGGAATTAAGGGTGTATTGCCTTCTTGTAGTGTCACTACCGGCGTGGTTTCAGTCACCGGCAGGTAGCGGCGATAAGCTTCGATCAAGCCCGGCCAGCCGTAGTGTTTCGGCTTCGCTGCGCGGGCAGTAGAGTTATGAGCAGAGTCAGTTACAGGTAGAATCAGGGTCACGATGTCAATGGTTTTGGGCAATGGCCGAGGAATTTACACCAATTTTAGCTCGATCGGTTAATTTGATGTTTAATACGATCGGTTCAGGTTAAAGTAACTTAATGGTGTGAATGTGTAGATATGTCTACCCAATTACTAATGTCAAATAATTCATCCACTCTTTCTCGGCCTCAACTCACTGCGAGCAATCCCGAAATGGCTAGTTCTTCTACCCTATCGACCCGTTTGGCCCGCAAAATTGATTCGGTCAAGTGTCCGTACCAAGCCGACCAGCAAGTTAAGTTCTTGCACCTGCAAGCAGAAATCGACTCCTTGCTGCTGCAAGTGCAAACTCTCAAACAGCAACGCTCGTTCGCTGGATTGCCTCCTCTGGAGCCAATTTCTGGCAGCCTCCGCAACTAGCAGACAACAGCAGCTCATGCTAGTTGTGTTGCCCATGTGTTATAAAAACTCAGGTTTTGCTACCCGCAGTTTTTTTTGCCTAAAGTGCCAGAAATTCCTAACTGCGGATAGCGATCGCTAGCATTTGCTAAAACCCGCCAGCCTACAGTTCAACTCGTCTGCCGCAAACTGGCAACGAGCTGATATTTTACTGCGCTTTTTTAGGGCGCTAATTTTGTTAAGCCATCCACATGGCATACGGAGAGTCGAAATTAATTTATGACAGCATCGATCGAAAAACCACTAAATCTGACATCCGCAAGTGACACTTCCAACCTGCGCCTCAAAGATATTCTCAAAACCCTGCCGCGGGAAGTATTTATCAAAAACCCCCGCAAAGCTTGGACAAAAGTCATCGTCAACGTTTTGCTAGTTGCTGTCGGCTACTGGGGCATAGCAGTATCGCCTTGGTATTTACTGCCCCTGATGTGGATTTTTACAGGCACCGGATTGACCGGTTTTTTTGTGATCGGACACGACTGCGGGCACCGGTCATTTGCCAACCGCCGCTGGGTAAACGATTTAGTCGGACATCTCGCATTTTTGCCGTTAATTTTCCCGTTTCACGCATGGCGTCACGGACACAATTACCACCACAAGCACACCAATAAAATTGGCGAAGATAATGCTTGGCAGCCGATGACAGCAGAAGACTACGCTGCTGCTCCCAAGGCTTTACAAATAGCTTACAGTTTAATATTCGGTCGGATGTGGTGGATTGGCTCGATCGCCCATTGGGCAAAAGTCCACTTCATGTGGTGGCGCTTCAAAGGCAAACAACAACAAGAACAAGTCCGCTTTTCTGTGTTACTTGTTTTAATCGGTGCTGCGATCGGATTTCCGACATTAATCGCCACCACAGGAATCTGGGGATTTGTCAAATTTTGGTTGATGCCGTGGCTAGTTTACCATTTCTGGATGAGCACATTTACGATCGTTCACCACACAGCACCAGATATTTCCTTTAAAGAACCGGAAGAATGGGACGAAGCCCAAGCGCAACTATCGGGAACAGTTCACTGCGATTATCCCCGCTGGGTAGAGTTTCTGTGCCACGACATTAACGTCCACGTTCCCCACCACTTGTCAACAGCTATTCCCTGGTACAACTTGCGTTTAGCCCACAGCAGCTTGAAGGAAAACTGGCAAGCACATCTCTATGAAACCGAGTTTTCTTGGGCTTTGATGGAGCGGATTGCCGACAACTGTCACCTTTACGATCCGGCCGGCGGTTATCAGACATTAGAAGCTTTTGAAGCTCAAACTAAGTAGTCAGCAGTCATTAGTCATTGGTCATTGGTTATTGGTTACAGGTTGTTTGTTACAAATGCCCAATGCCCAATGCCCAATGCCCGATTCGCAATTCCCCATGAAACATGACTTTTAATCCCGATAACTGCCGCAACGAAAGCGAAGTAGAAAGCAAACTCATTGTCAGCTATCTGCTGCCAAAGTTAGGCTATACCCCCGACTCCTGGCATCAAGAAATCGCATTTGGGAATATTCGTCTAGACTTTCTCTCATTTGCCACCCCAGTTATCCCCATAGTTGTCGATGCAGACTCGCCGATGAGTGTAGTCATGGAGGCTAAACATCCGAAGGAAAATTTAGACCGCCACCTGCGAAAACTCAATCGCTATTTAACAAGTTTGAGCATCCGCTACGGACTCATAACTAACGGTAAAGAAATTAGAATTTACGAAAGAGTCGCCGCTGATATTCAGCTAGTCTTTAAGTGTGCTGGAAAAGACATTGAAACTAGAATTGATGAAATTATCGCTTTAATTGGTAGAGATAATTTAAAAATTATAAAAAATCCCGATAATCTCAAACTGGAAGATAGTAAAATTAATTTGGTTAGTCCTGAGTTAGTTAGCGAAGTCCCAGTACAGCCCAACAATCCCGCCCCCGCAGAACCTGAACCCAGTCAAATCTCTGAACCGGAACCAATACCTGAAAATTATCCAGTTAAGCCTCAAGCTAAATCCGATGTAACCGTTCCCCAAAAAAGCCAAAATACTATGAAAATCATTGCTGTTTATCACAATAAAGGCGGGGTTGGCAAAACTACAACCGTAGTCAATTTAGCCGCAGCGCTGAGCAAGCAAGGTAAAAGAGTCTTGGTAATCGACTTAGACAGTCAGGCAAATACAACCTTTGCCACAGGTTTAGTCAAATTTGAGGATGAAGAACAAGATGATTTGAAACATAGCAACATTCTTCATGTTTTGCAACAGGAAGATGGTTACTCGATCGCCGAAGTAGCTCGCAAGTCTAATTTTTGTAATCCCCCAATAGATGTGATTCCTTCTCATATTGATTTAATGCAATATGAAACCGAAATCAATAACCTAGATTACAGCCGAATGATTTTAATTCAGAAACTAGCAGAAGTACAGGATAAATATGATATTGTACTGATCGATACGCCGCCCTCTTTAAATTTTTACGCTAGAGTTGCCCTGAATTCATCAGATTATGTAATTATTCCTTCTGATTTAAAACCTTTTGCCAATCAAGGACTGATTAATGTCAAGGAATTTATCAAAAAAGTTAATGGATTCAAAAAAACAATTGGCAATAAACCCCTAGAAATTTTAGGCGTTCTCCCTTGCAAAATCTCAACTAATGTTAAATTTGTACAGTACAGTTTGCCCAAGCGGAGGGAGGCAATTCCCAAACGGTACGACCTTGAAATCATGGACAGCGTAATTTACGAGAGAGACGATTTAGCAAAGTGTGCAGAACAATTTCAAATCGTGGGAAATATGGAAATCGCCGATCCGATTTCAGTGCTGGACTTTAAACCAGATTCCATCGCCTCCCAAGAATTTGAAATGCTAGCAATCGAAGTTTTAGAAAAAATAGGTAAAAACTAATGAAAAAATTATTTCCGTCACTGGTTGCAGTGAAAAGAATTACATCCGCAGTTCCCCGTTCCAATTTTGCAGAGGCTGATTTGGATAAATTAGCGAGACTGATTTTAGAGTCAGGAGGATTGATTAATCCGATAATTGTCCGCCGAAACGGTATGGATGCTTACGAAATAGTAGACGGAGACTTTGAATACTATGCGGCGGCGAGAGCAAAGGAAATAGAACCTCTCAAAGGCGAGACAATCGGAGCATTCATCCTGGAAGAAGAAAATGAAGAACTTCTCCTCGAACAACTTGAAATTCACAGAAAAACCGCAATCACTGAGAATCAAAGTGTAACTGTGGTTCCGCAACTGTCCTCCAGCTTTGAACAGCGGCTGACAAATATTGAAACTCGATTGGAAAACAGAATTAATGAATTGAAAGCCGAGTATACGCGGGAAAAACAGGCGCTGATAGAGAGGGTTAAAGATGTTGAAAGCCGCATTCCCAAGCCAGTTCCGCTGTTGGAAGCACTCAACACTCAAGATAAATTCAAATTGGCTACAAATTTGAAAAATGCTGGCATAAAAGCTCAAATAATAGAACAAATCATCAAAGAGCGAGATTTGGAGCAGTTTGCATCTTTTGAAAATGTGTTGGAACGCATTAAAGGTAAAGGGTTAGGCGAGAAAACAATGATTAAGCTTATTGACAAGTGGCAAAAATATTTATAAGCTTTCAGCCATCTCAATTGCATTTTTGGGGCATTGCTCAAAGCCCATCTGACAAAAGTTGAAAAACCCGATATGAATCGGCGGTTGAAACCCATTCTACACAATACACAAACTTTCGTCCCTCTCGCTTGAGACTAAAAAATAAAGGGGATATTAAAGCTGGCTTTCGTATAAATCGCAATTGCGATCGCAACTTGCAACGCCAGCCCGATCGCCCTGATGCCAAAAAAAGTAAAGATGAGTTAAGGAATGTATAATTATTGTCCCCCAGCCAGTTACACTCATCACAGTCGCTTTTTTTAGGAATTGCAGTAACTTTTGTCGATCGCCAGGGATGTCGCCCCACGGAAGCCGCGTAGATATACATAAATGCCTAAAACACCTGATTTTAATGACAAAAGAGGACTTGTAACAAGATGGATCGATCGCAAGATCAAAACCGAATAGTTGAATATTTGCGGATTAAGCCAATTAGTCACAGTGAAATTTACACTTCCCAAATTGCCATACCAGAGACTCAGGGGGGGGAAATCCCTCGCGAACGCCGGGAAGCTCTCAGGAGAAGTCTGATCGAGCAAGGCAGCAACTTGATTCCTTTAATTGTACGTCCTACAGAAGCTTATAGCAACGAAGAAGAATATGAAGTAATCTGCGGTGCTGACTGGTGTATCGTTGCTAAAGAACTCGGCATCGAGCAAATGTGGGCTTGGGTTTTTGAAATGACCGACGAGGAAGTAGCTGCTGCTCAAGCAGAAATGGAACTTTTAGCTCCGCAAGCAACTCAAAAAACTGCACAAATTGAAAATCTACTGCAACAATTCGAGCTATCATTTCAAAAAAAGGTAGACAGTCTCACAAAACAAATAGAACAATCTGTTAAAAAAAATGAAGACTTGCTGAAAAAGCAAGTAAAAGCTCTAACTGAGCAGAACTTTGAGCGTGATCCAATAAAACAGATTAAGCGTTTGCTCGAACAAATTGAAAAAACATTTCACGAAAAGGTAGATAAATTGGCGAAAAAATTTGAACAATCTGGCAGCGATA
>JAUBOH010000064.1:5208-13224 GCA_036700145.1 Microcoleus occultus BM001215366 | reverse complement strand
TAAAGCGGTAGTTGCTAATAGTAAAAGGCTAATTTTTCGGTGTTCGATCGCGTTTTTAGGCAAAATGCGCGATCGCCCTTTCAGCACAGCCCTGGACACAGATATGAAAACGTTGCTAAAATAGACACATAACCTCCTACTTCTCACCAAGCAGCCATGTCCGCAACCGCAGAATTAGCTATTCCCCAAGAAATAGCAGAACAAGAGATATTAGAACAAGAGATACCAGAAAATGTTATCTTTCCTTTAGGCGATTTATACAGTGACGAACCTCCCGTGGAAACAGAACTGCATCTGAGACAAATAATCCTACTCCTCAACTGTCTAGAATGGCTGTGGCGAGATAGAAACAATTTTTATGCTGCTGGGAATCTCACCATTTATTACAGTCCAAAGCAACTCAAGTCGAAAGACTTCCGAGGCCCAGACTTTTTTGTTGTACTTGGAACTGAACGCAAAACTCGGAAAAGCTGGGTAGTTTGGGATGAAGACGGAAAGTACCCGAATATTATCGTAGAAATCTTGTCTCCCAAAACAGCGAATATAGATAAAAACTTTAAAAAACAACTCTATCAAGATACTTTTCGTACTCATGATTACTTTTGGTTCGATCCAGAAACTTTAGAATTAGCTGGGTTTCATTTGGTTGACGGGGAATATGAAGCAATCGCACCAAACGAATGCGGGCATCTGCGGAGTCAACAGCTCGATTTGTGTTTGGGAATTTGTGAGGGAAAATTGCGTTTGTTTACAGCAGAAGGAGAGCTTGTCCCGACTCCTCAAGAGTTTGCAGAATGCGAGACTCAACGGGCCCGACAAGAGGCCGGGCGAGCCGAGCAAGAAGCCGGGCGAGCCGATCGCCTGGCCGCGAAACTGCGAGAATTAAACATCGATCCTGATACAATTTAGCGATCGCCATTTTCTGGAAGTTAACTTTATTTTAACTTGGTTTAGGCGATCGCATATCCCGTATGTTGCCGAACGTGATAGGGATGAAACCCTAAAACTATCATATCTTTAGGGACTCCCAATTCTACAAGTTCTGCGGTAATCCCCGTTTCTATACCATCTTGTTGAATCCAGATTTTGCCGTCCATAATTTCCACATGAACGATACACCCGTGAATTCTTTGAGGCCCTTGCCAGCCTTCGTGCATCAGTAAAAAATTGTTTTGTTCGCGATCGATAATAACGCTATTTTTAACTTGTCCATAACTGTTAGGAATCTTGGCATAACTATCTAACACATTGTGAATAAATTGGCGATATTCATCTAGTCTATCCATCTTACAATTATCTCCTTTTATGAATCAAAAACAATTAGTTTTAGCCTTTTTTTTCGCAACAAGAGTTGTCCAATTGGCTCCGAGAAAATGTCTAG
This sequence comes from Microcoleus occultus BM001215366, assembly GCA_036700145.1. GTDB lineage: Bacteria > Cyanobacteriota > Cyanobacteriia > Cyanobacteriales > Microcoleaceae > Microcoleus. The sequence continues at coordinate 11,843 of JAUBOH010000064.1, read as the reverse complement.
ATAAACTTCTTCTCGAACAGCCAGATATATATTCCGTTCTGGTTCTGAGACTTCTAGGATATCTTCATAAACAATATACTGTCCCAGAGCTTCTTCTAAGTCATGCACCGGAGAAGCTGCCAGAAAACTTTTCACTTCTACAGCAATTTTACGACCTTGCTTTTCGGCAGCCAGTATTTTTTCTGCACCCAAATCGACGAAGAGGGAACGATCGCCAATTTCTAAGGTTAACGGATCGTTAGTTATCGTCCACCCGTCCTTTTCCAAGGCTGTTCTGACATTATTGTGGTATGTGTCTTTTGCTGGCATATTTTAAGTTGAACTTTCAACTGTTACCCTAATTATATAATAACACAATGCTTTTCAAAACTTATAGCCGATAAATCAAAACTACTTATCGATCGAACTTCAATACCAATTAAGGATAATATTTTTGATATAGTCCGAGCAAACAGGAGTCGGGACAGTTTACAAAATATACCTATAAATATGAACAATCCTATCTATCCCGGCATAACTCTCAACAACCACTACCGCATAGTCCGCGAATTGGGACACGGCGGCTTCGGGCGCACCTACCTTGCTGAAGATGCCCACCGATTTAACGAACCCTGCGTTTTAAAAGAATTTGCGCCCCAAGTACAAGGCAGTTATGCCTTGCAGAAATCCGAGGAACTCTTCGAGCGGGAAGCCGGAGTCCTTTACAAGCTGCAACACAATCAAATCCCGCGCTTCCGCGAACTGTTTCGGGTCAGTATTATCGATCGAGGCTACCTATTTCTCGTCCAAGACTACGTGCCCGGCCAAACCTACCGCTTTTTGCTGGATGCCCGCAAGCGTCAGGGTTTGCGGTTCATAGAAGCAGAAGTAAATCAATTGCTGCTCCAAATTTTGCCAGTGCTCGAATACATTCACTCTTTGGGAGTGCTGCACCGCGACATCTCCCCGGATAACCTGATTCTGCGCTTGTCTGACGGGATGCCGGTGCTGATTGACTTCGGCGGAGTCAAAGAAGTCGCAGCCACCGTAGAGTCTCTGTTCGCTGAGGGTAACAACACTCCCGCCCCCGCGACGCGCATCGGCAAACTCGGCTATGCCCCCGCCGAACAGATGCAAATGGGAATCGTCTATCCCCACAGCGATTTGTACGCTCTGGCGGCGACGGTTTTGGTGTTGCTGACAGGGAAGGAACCGCATCAGTTGCTCGATACCCAGACGCTGAATTGGAACTGGCGATCGCAATGTTCTCTGTCTCCAAATATGGCCCTGGTGTTGGATAAAATGCTCGCTCACAGCCCCAGCCAGCGTTACTCCTCGGCTCGCGAGGTTCTGCTCGCTCTCTCCGGCAATCCACCTTTACATCCACAGCCGCAACCGCCACAGCCAGCGTATTTTGCGCCCCCGCAGCCGCCGGAACACTCGCCTATACCTGTACCCATACCCATACCCATACCCGTCCCCGCCCCCGCGCCGAAACTGCCGGGAACTCCGGTGCGAATTGCTGCTATTGCGAATCAGCAAAAGATGCCTGCTTGGAAAATGGTTTTGTTTGTGGTGGCGGTGCTCTCCAGTATGGGTGGAGTTGGCTGGTTTGCGGGCAATTATTTGTTAAATTTGCAGTCAAAAGTACAGAACATTCCGCAGAGTTCTGGGCCGAAGCAGGAGCAAGAAGATGCTTTGCGCGATCGCTTTTCCAAGCTGAAAATTGACGATCGATTCTACAGCGGTTACGTCAACCTTGTCGATGAGACTTTCTATGCCAAATACCCCGAATTGGGCGGGCGGCTGTTAAAAGAAGGCTCAGACGATCGCCAATGGCGCGAAAGATGGCAGAAAATCGGCGATGAATTGCTCGACAAGCTGGAAAACCTCAGCAGCGATGCTAGAGCGCGGTTGGGCAGTTACGACACCACGGATCTCGATCGCTGGAAAACTGAGGTTAACAAGCTGAATTTGAGCAGTCGCGCTTTGTACGATTTGGCTGATGCTAAGTTTTTTTATTGGTTTCCACAACAACCGCGCGATCGCAATATCATCGGTTTGCCGATCGGGCAAATTTGGCAAGCAATTACCGCCGACAGCCTCACCTCTTTGCAAGCTGGAGCAACTGTCGAAAGCGTTGAATTTAACAGCAGGACTTCCAGCAAAACCCTCACAGGCAATCTCAAGCCCGGAGAAGGGAAAGCTTACATTGCTCGGTTCGCTCAAAATCAAACTTTGCGCGTGAATTTGCAAGCAGCGCCCAAATCTACTCTGCTGTCAATTTATTCTCCCGGGCGGACAAACAAAGCCAAGGCTTTGCTGCAAGATGCAGAGGATATTAGTTGGTCTGGATTGCTGGATGATGCTGGTTTTTATGAATTCGTGGTAGTTTCTCAGGCATCGGAGCCGATCGCCTACGAGTTGAATCTAGCAACGGAATAACGGCTATTGACGCAGCAAGTGCGATCGGGCGATAATGAGGTAATCCCGATCGGGTAAGTTTTCCGGTTCAAAAAAAGAATATGCTGAGATTCGCGATCGTAGCTTTATTGACTTTGGGATTAGTATTGATGACTGCACTAGGTTTATCTCCTGCCACTGCGACAGTCAGCAATCCCGAATTTTATGCTTGGAACTTTGCCTCTGTAGGCAGCAGCGAGCTTGTTTGTAAAAAAACACTTGTAGTTCCGCAAGACCCGATCGTTCCGTCATCACCAATGCAGGCTGTCAGAATCAATTCTGCAATTGTAGACAACAAGTTTTGCACCACTTCTACCAAGCCGGTGAGTTAAAGCAGTGCTTGACATGATATCCGTGCGATCTAATGAAAAAGGTTTGTAGTGAGGACTTTAGTCCGCATAAAAAGCTGAGGACTAAAGTCCTCGCTACAAACCATTTTTGTTACAGATAATTAACCAGGCGATCGACAAAATGAAATTGGTTTGTAGTAAGGACTTTAGTCCCGATCAAAAGCTGAGGACTAAAGTCCTCACTACAAACCATTTTTGTTACAGATAATTAACCAGATATTGTATAAGCGATCGCCCATCTGTGCAGTGACAGTGTTAGCGGCAATTTTTATGAGAAACCATCGGTATTTTGTAATAAAACTTTATCAAACGATCTTCGCGTAGCAGTTTTCAGCTCTTGAAAAACCTCAAATTTTTTCAAATTTTGCAAATTTTTTAATAGTGACTGAAAAACCGATAGAAAATGATTAGCCAAATGGCTAACGATCTATTGGCTAATTGGCCTAATCACTAACCCGCTACTTTGAGTATGCTAGAGTTAGTCAGGTTCTGATATATAGTGCCATCTGTTATCTAAGTATCATGCTCAAAATTTTGGTCATTGAGGACGACGAACTAATCCGGGAAACTCTCCTGCAACTCCTGGAATCTCACAGCTACCGCGTCATTGTGGCAGAAAACGGTCGATTTGGGGTGCAGATGGCACTTTCGGAGATCCCGGATCTAATTTTGTGCGACGTGCAAATGCCGGAACTCGACGGTTATGACGTGTTGCGAACGCTGCGGCAAAACTCCCTAGTTGCAACAATTCCATTCATTTTCCTCACGGCTCAAAGTTGCAAAACCGATTTTCGTCGCGGGATGGAATTGGGTGCCGACGATTACCTGACAAAGCCGTTCACTAAGGCTGAGCTGCTCGGAGCCATTGCTTCTCGCATCTCGAAACGTCTAACTATTACTCAACCGCTGACAGTCGCGCTGCACCAAGCAGAAGCCAGACTCAAAGATTTAGCTAACGACTCGACCAATGTTTGCACCCTCTCTCCTGAAAAATTGGCTCTCGAAGCCTTGCTGCGGCGCGCTTTAGCACAAGGTGAGTTTCAGGTATACTATCAGCCCCAGGTAAATATTGCTACCGGACAAGTTATCGGCGCCGAAGCTTTGGTGCGCTGGCAAAATCCCGATCGAGGTATAATTTCTCCAGCCGAATTTATTCCCTTAGCCGAAGAAACAGGTTTAATTATTCAGATTGGCGAGTGGGTACTGCTTTCAGCTTGCGCTCAAGCCGCTAGTTGGGTGGCGGCGGGGTTTTCGCCGTTTACGATATCAGTAAATTTGTCTGCCCGCCAGTTGTCCGACCCAGAACTGAAGGCGCGAATCGTGCAAATATTGGAAACTACAGGTTTAGAGCCTGCTAATTTAGAATTAGAAATGACCGAAAGCGCTTTGGTGGAAAATGCGACAGTCGCAGGCGCTACTTTAAACCAACTTAAAGCTCTAGGAATTCGGATTGCTATTGACGACTTCGGCACCGGTTATGCTACTTTAGGATATCTCAAGCAATTTGCTTTTGACAGTTTAAAGATCGATCGAATTTTCGTCCGCAATGCCAACGAAGACGCTCAAAATGCTGCTATTACTACCGCAGTAATTTTACTCGGTCACAGTTTGAACATGACAGTAATTGCTGAGGGAGTGGAAACCGAAGCAGAATTAGCTTTTTTGAAACAGCACCAGTGCGATATCATGCAGGGGTATCTGTTCAGCCGCCCCGAACCCGCACCGATAATTGAAAGTATGTTGGTTGCCGCCCAGGGTTGGTTCGCGCAGCCTTTAGCAGCAGCACCTGCTCGCGTTATCCCTTTTGTACCCGTGTCCGAACCCGAAAAATCTAAAAACCTTTCCATGTCCGGTCTAGGAATAGTGTAAGTATTATCAAGACTTCTGTATAATAGAATAAAATTGTTTCTTTTAGCTTCTATTTTCTGCGGAAAAGTTGACGCTCGCTCCTAAAAAGTTGTAGTTTTTTGGAAGAGGCGAATAAAAGAAGGGAATTTTTCCCAATATTCCTCTACTTCTTCCCATTTTATGCGATCGCCGCCCGTAATTGGACTATTTGAGGAATTGCGGCGTCTTGAAATTGGGAGCCTTTATCAAGTTGCAGCAGGTAAACTCAATTAAGTTCCTAATTTGGGAGTCGCAGTTTCAATAACTGTCAACTGGAATTGGTGCAAGCCTGTCATGGAAAGAATATTAGTAGTTGACGACGAAGCAGACTGTCAAACAGTCTTGGCTATGTATCTCGAAAGCCAAGGATACCGAGTTGAATGCGCTAATTCAGGAGTGGAGGCGCTCTCGATTTTTGAAAATGCCCCCCCAGATTTGGTGATTTCAGATGTCATGATGCCGGAAATGGACGGATTTGAGTTTTGCCGCCGCTTGCGAACTACCCGTTTGGGACAGTTAGTCCCGTTTATATTTTTGTCAGGTCAAGGCGAGATGGAGTCAAAAGTTGAAGGTCATTCGATCGGCGCTGACGATTATCTGGTAAAACCATTTCAGTCTGAAGAAATCTTGGCTAAGGTCAAGGCGCAGTTAGAGCGCTCTCACCGCATACACGCCGAGATTGTCCGACTGCTGCAAACTTCTAACGCCAGAGCACTAGAGCCAAAAGTTGTCGCAGTATTGCCGAACCCTGCACCTTTGCCTTTAACACCAGCCGAGGAAAGAGTTTTTTGGGAAGTTATTCAGGGATATACTAACAAACAAATTAGCGATCGGCTGTTTATTAGCCCTCGGACTGTGCAAGCTCATTTAGGCAGCATTTTCAGCAAATTACAGTTAGAAAATCGGGCCCAGCTTGTGAAATTCGCCCTAGAAAGGGGATACAAACCACCTCAAACTTAACTTTGGTCTCAACTGAGGGTGTACCAGCCCTTAATTACCCGCAATAAAAACGGTTTGTAGTGAGGACTTTAGTCCTCATAATCTGAGGACTAAAGTCCTCACTACAAACCCATCTGATTGTCGTCGTTCGAGAGAACCTGATATTATTCCAGATTCAAGACACAATAAGGAAAACTCGTCGTCACACAAACCTGCGGCCCCAAATTCGTACCCCGCAAATTTGCACGTTCCAAATCAGCCTGTCGCAGATTAGTAACCGCATCGATATTTGTCCCGCTCAATTGAGCTTTAGGAAGCCTAGTATTTGACAGAATAGCACTCTGCAAATTAGTATCGCGCACATCAGCAAAAGACAAATCCGCTCCGCTTAAATTCGCGCGACTCAAATTAACTCTAAACAGCAGCGAACGCCTCAAATCCGCATTAGACAAATTAGCTTGCAGCAAATAAGATTCGCCCAAATTAGCAGCAAAAAGTTTAGCACCGCGCAAATCAGCTCTCGTCAGATTAACTCGCCCCAAAAAAGCATTAGACAAATCCGCATTTCGCAGATTAGCACTGTCCAAGTCAGCACCAGACATCTCAGCATTAACTAAATTAGCATTCGCCAAATTAGCACCACTTAAATCAGCTTCTAGCAAATTAGCTTCGTAGAGATTTGCTCCGCTTAAATCAGCTCCTTTTAAATTAGCTCTGTACAAACTCGCCTTAAACAAATCAGCATTTCTCAAATCGCAGCCCTCGCACTCCTTACTTTCGAGCAATTGTCGAACATGATCTGGATTTTGAGCTTGGACGGGAGCTGCCCCCAAAAACGAAGCTAAAAATGCTACAGTTGCCGTTACACTTGCCAAGATTTTAAGTTTCACAAACAAACCTCACTGCCACTTCACACCAATTATACTCGCAAAAATTGCGATCGCTAGGCTTGCACTGGTAAAGTAATATTATTGACCTTCAATAACTCCCATATAAAAAGTTTGTAGTGAGGACTTT
>JAUBOH010000064.1:0-5108 GCA_036700145.1 Microcoleus occultus BM001215366 | reverse complement strand
CCTCACTACGAACCAATTTTATTAGGCTGGTTCTAGTCGAGACCATATAAGCCGAAAGAAGGCAGAAATTTCAATAGCATAGCAAACTAAAAAATTAACTTTTTTTAAATTTACAATTATATTAAATTCTGCCTTCTGTCTTCTACCTGCTATCCGAAGATTTAAGCCTCATCCAAAGCCGCAACACCAGGCAATTCCTTACCTTCGAGCAGTTCCAAACTAGCACCGCCACCAGTAGAAATGTGGCTCATTTCTGAACCCAAATTCAACTGTTCCACAGCCGCAACCGAGTCACCGCCGCCGATAATTGTCGTAGTACCGGTTTTAGTAATTCCCGCCAAAGAATGGGCAATACCTTCGGTTCCCGCAGCAAACTTCTCCATCTCAAACACGCCCATCGGCCCGTTCCAGATTACAGTTTTGCAATCGGCCAAAGCATCTTGGAAAGTTTTCACTGAATCCGGGCCGATGTCCAAACCCATCCAACCGTCGGGAATGTTCTCAACAGAGACAGTTTGAGTATTCGCATCAGCAGCAAACTTGTCAGCAACTATCACATCAGTAGGTAACAGAAAAGTAACTCCCCGTTCCTTCGCCTTAGCTTCCAAAGACTTCGCCAGTTCCAGCTTGTCATCTTCCACCAAAGACTTACCAACGCTCAAACCGCGAGCTTTGTAGAACGTGAAAACCATGCCGCCTCCCAGCAGCAATTTGTCGCACTTTTCGAGCAGTTTTTCGATGACTCCAATCTTGCTGGAAACCTTAGAACCACCGATGATAGCAGCTAAGGGGCGTTGCGGATTGTCGATCGCACTACCGAGATACTGCAATTCCTTCTCCATCAAAAACCCAGCCACAGAAGGACTCAGATACTTAGTAACACCCTCAGTAGAAGCGTGAGCTCGGTGAGCAGTGCCAAAAGCATCATTGACATACAAATCAGCCACAGAAGCTAACTTCTTAGCAAATTCCGGGTCGTTTGCTTCCTCCTCGGGGTAAAAGCGGACATTTTCCAGCAAAACCACATCGCCATCTTGCATCGCCGCGACTGTAGCAGCCACTTCATCGCCAATGCAGTCATCAGTCTTTTTGACCTCTTTACCCAACAATTCCGACAGCCGCTTAGCAACCGGCGTCAAGCGCAACTTCTCAGTCACACCCTTGGGACGCCCGAAGTGGCTGCACAAAATCACCTTAGCGCCCTTGGACGCTAAATCTTGAATAGTCGGCAGAGCAGCCCGGATGCGAGTATCATCGGTGATATTGCCGTTGTCGAGCGGCACGTTAAAGTCCGCCCGCACGAGTACCCGTTTTCCCGATAAGTCCGATGCCGATAAATTTGCTACAGTTTTTTTGGTCACAGGATTAACCCCCTAATATGTGTGTTTTGTTGAATTCCGTTGAAATGTCGGCACTGGTAACTTGCACTTGGGCCTCGGACGCATTCAATCGCGCCCCTACAAAAAAACGGAAGATGGAATAAGCTGCATTGATTGGTTCAACCTCAACATTTTATCGGAGTCCGTGCCCGGGAGATGTGCGCTATGTTCAAGACTGTCTTATTTCCAGTAGATCAAAGCCGAGAAGCCCGCGAAGCCGCCGAAAAGGTTGTCAATATTGTGAAAACCTACGGCGCTCGTTTAGTGATTCTGTCGGTAGTTGAACCCCCCGCCGAGGGTGGCGAGGCCCCACCGCGAGAAGCAATGGCTTCCCCGGAAGCTGTCGCCAAACTGCTGTCTGAGGCCCAATCAATGTTTTCCCAGCAGGGAATCGAAGCTGAAATCATCGAACGAGAAGGCAAACCGGCTTTCACGATTTGTGATGTGGCTGACGAAATTGGGGCCGATTTGATTGTGATGGGCTGTCGGGGGATGGGTTTAACCGATGATGGGGCGTCTGACAGCGTTACCAGTCGGGTGATCAATCTGTCTCCTTGTGCAGTTTTGATTGTGCCTTAGTCAGTTGGCAGTTGACAGTTGACAGTTGACCCTTCGACTTCGCGGTTCCTGAGCGAAGTCGAAGGGCAGGGCGACACAGTTGACAGTTGACTGTTGACTGTTGGCAGTTGACTGTTGTCATTCCAGAACTAACAACTAACAACTAACCAATAACAACAGTCAACAGTCAACTAACCAATAACAACTAACCAATAACAATAGTCAACAGTCAACAGTTAACAATTAACAATTAACAGTCAACAGTCAACAGTCAACAGTCAACTAACTAATGAAAATTCACTGGTATCCCGGTCACATTGCCAAAGCTGAACGGGCATTAAAAGAACAGCTAAAGAAGGTAGATGTGATACTCGAAGTCCGAGATGCTCGCATTCCATTAGCGACTTACCACCCCCAAATGCCGAGCTGGGTGGGTGGCAAGCCGCGAGTATTGGTTGTCAACCGCATGGACATGATTACTACTCGATCGCGCGATGCGTGGGAAACCTGGTTTGAGTCTCAAGGGGAGACTGTGTATTTTACCAATGCCGAGCACGGACAAGGAGTGCATGACGTGGCGGATGCTGTACAGAATGCTGGGGTGCAGCTAAATCAAAGAAGGTTCGATCGAGGTATGCTACCCCGTCCAGTCCGAGCCGTGGTGATGGGCTTTCCCAATGTCGGAAAATCTGCCTTAATTAATCGGCTGTTAGGGCGCAGAGTCGTGGACAGTGCCCGCAGAGCTGGAGTAACTAAATCGCTCCGATGGGTTCGCATCTCTGACGAAATTGAGTTATTAGACGCCCCCGGAGTGATCCCTACCCGAATTAACAATCAAGAAAATGCGATAAAATTAGCTATTTGCGAAGATATTGGCGAAGCAGCTTACGACAATCAAGTAGTAGCCGCGGCTATGGTAGATTTGCTCCGGGAGCTTGAGGCTGCCGATGACACCTTGATATCAGTATCGGGTTTAAAATCCAGGTATAAATTAGATCCATCATCTAGTAATGGTGAAGATTATTTGCACGAAGTAGCAAAAGACAGGTATAAAGGAGATGTCGAACGAACGGCACGGCAGATGTTAAATGATTTTAGAACTGGTGTGTTGGGTCAGCTTGGTTTGGAGTTGCCGCCGGCTTGATAAGACTAGCGGGAAATTTTATCTGATGAATTCAAGTCTTATAAAAGCCTTGAAAATTCAACAGCGCTGATGTGTATGAATGAACTGAATCTGGAACTACAAATTAATGGAATCATCGAAAAAACCCTGCCTGTCGAGGGCGACGAATTTATTGTCGGTAGGTTGCTCGAATGCGATTTGCAATTGCCTTTTTCTGACATTTCCAGACACCACACGCGCTTATTTAAAATAGCTTCAGGGGATTGGCTAGTTGAGGATATGGGCAGTACCAACGGGACGCTACTGAACAACAGTCCCCTCAACCATCCTCACTTAGTCAATCAGGGCGATATTATTTATTTGGGACACCGGATCAATCTGATTGTCGTTCTGCCCGATCGCTCCGACCCCCAACTTCCCGAAATCGGCACAATGCCCGAAGGAGTAACTATCCTCGGCAAAGCGAAAGAACTGCAAAAGCAGTGGATAGAACCGGACACAAAAGTAGAAAAAAACTACGAACAAGCTATCTCGCGTTTAAAATATCTGGTAGATATTGCTAAGTATTTGAATACCGCTGAATCTCTCGAAGCAATTTTCGATCTAGTACAGCAAATCGTGTTCGGCGACATCAAAAACATCGAGCGTTTGGCGCTCTTAATACACTTCCAAAATAACGGCGAACTGGAAGTTGTTAAAACCGCCGCCAGACCCACAGCTAAAAATAAATATATCCCCGCTGACGGCAGTTGGATCGGCCGCACTATTTGCCAGGGTAAACGCATCTAAATTAATTTGACAAAAACGTGAATTTGTGAATTACTAAATAGCTAAAAAACCTTCTTAAAATCCTGAATTTTCACCAGACTTGAGCAGATAAAATCATGACCTTAAGATTTTCTGAACTTCTTAAAGCCGTATAATTTTTCTTCTTAGATTGCTATTAGATTTCGAGCATTAATTGGCAGAGGTGAAAATTTTAACTAAGTAATTATTGTCCATTCCCGCTCGATACCGTTTCATTTTTAGACTTTGTTTAGAAGTTTTTTCTTGTTTCAGTAAATTTATAGCTAATCTACGTAGAAGTGCAAAGTTTTCGGGAGAGTTCTGTTTCCGAATCCGGCTTTTATCTTCACAAAATGTAACGTCTAGCGTCCAATGCAAGCTATTTTCAATACCCCAATGAATGCGAATAGCTAAAGCAATTATCTCAGCATTACTGCTTAAACTACTAAGCGTAAAAACGAGCTTCAGTCGTGGTTTTATTCCACAGCCGTCGTTCACTAACTATCATGACAACTGTTTTTAATCCACTCCATAATGCTTGATTATGCACTTGTGGTAACTCAGATACATCAACAGTCCAGACTGGTCTTTTTTCTACTCGATGATGTTCAGCTTCTATTTGTTCATAATAATTGTACTTTCTACCTAAATATTTTTTTTTGGGGCCACTTTAAACCATTCTTTTACGTCTTTATACAGGAGTTTTTGATTCCCTTTTAAAGCTAAAATATAATCTCCTTTTTTCTTAATAATCAGAGATGTTATGTCTTTTTGACATCCCATAGCATCTATGGTTATCATACTTCCGGCAATTTCTAGCATTTATATTAATTCCGGAATTGCTGTCAGCTCGTTAGATTTTTTATGAACTTTTTTTTGCCCTCAAGCTAATTGATGAGATGAAGACCAAGCAGTAACTAGGGGTTTTGATGAAGTCTGACTGGTGGTTCGACTTTTGCCCGTAGCAATGGCTAATTTTTCTGGCAATTCTTCAATGATTTTTTGCAGCCCCAGTACCATTTCCACTCCTTCAGCTTGGCTCAACTGCTCGATTTCGGTTTTTTTCGGCTCTTTGGTGGCTGCGGGCTTTTTCATTCGTTTATTTTACCAGCTTTTGCCACTGAAGTTTTTTTTACCTGAATCCTTACAATATATCTATAGTGAGGCAACAAATATATGGGCGCTCGATTAAAAGTATTTCTGACCAAAAAGCAAGACAAAACCCTATTAAATTTGAGACAGGGCGAAAATACCACAAAAAG
>JAUBOH010000063.1:0-23463 GCA_036700145.1 Microcoleus occultus BM001215366 | reverse complement strand
AGTCCTCTGAAGAGGACTGATGAGTTCTTCAGTCCTCTTCAGAGGACTTTAGCTATTAGACAGGGAATTTATTCCCTGGCGGACTGCGGGGTGGGCGGGAGAACTGGGCGGACTGACAGCTTAACTTGACACCAATGGGCTGGCGTGCCGTGTCCCTACAAACCGATCGTATTTTTAATTTTCTAGGGTAGCCAGCGAGGACGAAATCCTTTTAAAGGCAATTCTTCAGGTGATAGAGAATTGTTAGATGCCGGTGCGTTTTTTAAGTTTACAAGTATGAGATTTGAAGAGGCGATCGCACTTCCGCCCTCGGTTCTCATATCTCCTGCGACTGGTTCCGATTTCTTGGCAACTACCCGGTCTAACAGCAATTCTAACCCGTCGGGTGACAAACTCATTTTTGTCTCCACTTGGTCGGGCAAAACTAACAGCGGTTTTACTTGAAAGGTCTTCAGATCGATCGCTTCTAGGGTGAGTTTCTCAGAAAAATCTTTGCCGGGATTCCGCCTGGTTAACAAGCAGTAAAGCTGAGGATTTCTGGGGTCAAACTGACAGTTGAGGAATTCTCCGGCGGTGCGGATTAGTTCTTTTTGAAATTCCTGGTTTGTGACTAAGAATATTGATTGGCTAAAATCGCTGTTGTACTTCAGCATTGCCGATTCTCTGCCGTCGGGAGTGAAGCTAAAAACTCTCCGAAATGATGGTATAAAGTCTAATGGTTTGACGTTTGGTGTCAATGATAAAATAGCGATGCCGTCTGCTTGGGGATTGGCTAAGGTTGCGCTGTCTGGGGCGATCGCAAATTCTCCCGCCGGGCGACTCAACAACCGCTGCGGAATCGGGGAAGTTTCCGGCCGCAGCACCCACAAACCAATATCCTCTGCATTGCCTCTCTTGGCGCGCTGAATGGCGATCGCCTTGCCGTCAGGAGACAAATCGAATTTGAGATTTTCGTAGTCTTGATTGCCTAAAATTTGCTGGATCGTGCCCGGTTTTTGAGCCGGATCGGAACTTCTGCCTGTGGTTGCGGTATACAAAGATTGTTCGTACAAACCAGGCTTGTATTTCGACCATTCGCTAGCAGAAAATAAGATGCGATCGCCCGCCGGATAAATTCTAAAATCTTTAACGACTAAGTTCTCAGGAGTGAGGATTATTTTTTGTTTGCGAGTCAGATTGTAAAGAATTAACCGCCCTTTTTCTGCGGCTTCTGTGCCTTTGTAAACAAAAGCTCGATCGGGCGTGCTAAATTGACTGACAAACGGTGCGATCGCCTTTCCTTGTTTGTCAACACCTAGTTTTTCCCGCGCTTTTCGCAATTCAATTTTATAAGTGCGATCGTACTGAGGAGGCGCTATCAGAGTATATACCAGTCGCCGCCCCGACCAACTAATTTTTCCAGGCATTGGCGGCTCGACGTGCAGGTTTGCTTCGACGCTAGCACGATCCATCGGGCGGCTGAAAGTCAGGATAAAAGCCGTATCTCTCGCCCCTACCTGTTTGTTTTTCCAGCTAAAATCGCGCACTTTCGGTAAAGATCGATCGCCCCCTACAAGCAAAAACCCGATCGCCAAACTCAGCAACAGCATCAATGATACAGCCGCGCGGTCGATCGGCTCAAATTTTTTTAATTTTCCCACAAACATACAAAAGCCTGAATTTTGACTGGACTTATTCCCAAACTTGTTTCAATACAAACAAGCAATCTCAAATTTAAAGTGAAATTTTATGCGATCGCCTCAAATCGAGCGATCGATCTGTTAAACTAAAATCCTGTTCCTCTACTGGAAAGTTATCGTGAACAAAAACCTACTAACTTTGCTGGGCTGCTCCGGTTCTGTAGCCTTAATGCTCTTAGCGGTAAATCCCGCTCATGCTAGCACCCGAATTTCTCCAAATCCAAGCATTGAACCCAATAGCGAAATCGCCGTCACTCCAGGCATAAATCCAGACGAAAGCCAATCCTCGCTGCCAGAAATCAACTCTGACAAAATAGGAAACCTCGCCACCATAACTTTAGGCTGCGACTGTAATGGCTGTCGAACCCAAGTCCTCCAAATGATACAACAAGGACGGCTGCCAGTTCCTCAGTAATCTAGACAGTAAGTTATAAAACAAGCAAAACAGAAATTACAGAAAACAACCCATTAATTCTCGATTTAGATCGTCATAAGCTTAAAGTCTCAAGTCAAAATAATTAATTATTATTTCTACTTTTGGCTTTTGGCTTTTTTTATTTGAAAACACAAAATGCACAACAGATGTTGAAATTTCAACCGTACAAAACTTCTTCCACAGGCGCAGTGGCGTCTTTGGGGTCGAACTCTTTAATTTTCAAAGCTTGCAGCAAAAACAGCCAGATATAAAGCGGATTCAACAAAACATAGCGCTGCCAGAGGCGCCGGGGTTCCTTAATCATCCGAAACAGCCATTCCAAACCTATCTTAGATAAAAACTCAGGAGATTTCGCCAAATTACCCGCATGAAAATCGTAAGCAGCACCTACAGCAATCAGCGGCATTGATAAGTCGTCCCGGTATTCGTAAGCCCAGACTTCTTGTCGCGGACACCCCAAACCGACAAAAGTAATTGATGCACCGCTGTTGCGAATTTGCTGTGCAATTTCCTGTTTTTCTGCAGGCGAAACCAGCCTAAATTTAGAAGGCTGAGTTCCCGCAATAATTAACTTGGGATAACGCTGGCAGAGATTGCGAGATAAAGCCTCCAGTACACAAGCTTTAGAGCCGTACAGATAGATAGATAATCCTTCTTCGGCGGCGCGCTCGCAGATTTGTAACATCGCATTCGGCCCGCAAACTCGATCGGGCAATTCCGTATTGTAGAGCAAATTTAACGCCCATCTGACCGGCTGTCCGTCTGGCAATACTAAATCAATGTGATTGATCCGATAGCGGTGAGTGCTGTCGAGCACCCCAGTCATTACCCCGTGCACCGCTAGAGCCGAAACTGACAATGGTTTTCTGGCGCTGGCTGCAGCCATAACTTTGCTGACAGCCGCTTCATAATTAACGGCATTTACTAATATGCCGAGTACATTCTTTTTCCCTTTATCAATCATGGAACACCTCTTTAAGTCAACGCTCGCCGTTACAGTCATAAATCTCCTTTAGGATTTGTTTAATCTTGCATTCAATCGTTTACCAAAATTGCCAGCACATTCTTTTTGTCCCCGCTCAATCCTTCGACCCCTCTTTCAGCCAACGCTCGCGGTTACAGTCATAAATCTCCTGTAGGATTTGTTTAACGTTATATTTCATTTTCCAGTCAGGATAATGACTGGCGAATTTTGAATTGTCGCTAATCCACCAAATGTGATCGCCAATGCGATTCCCTTCAGCATAACTCCAATTAAATTTGCGTTCCGCAATTTCCTCGCACACCTGAATGGCTTCTAACATCGAACAATTGCTGTACCTGCCTCCTCCTGTATTATAAACTTGGGCGCTTCTGGGAGCTTTATAAAATTCATAAAATGCCGAAATTAAATCAGCGCTGTGAATGTTGTCGCGGACTTGCTTGCCTTTGTAGCCAAACACGGTGTAAGGAGTTCCCGTCACGGCGCACTTCATCAGGTAGGCGAGGAAGCCGTGCAGTTGAGCTCCCGAGTGATTTGGCCCCGTCAAGCAGCCTCCCCGAAAACAAGCGGTGTTCATATTAAAATATCGACCGTATTCTTGAACTAAAACGTCAGCGGCTACCTTAGAAGCGCCAAACAAACTGTGCAGGCACTGGTCGATCGACATATCTTCTCGAATGCCATTTTCGTAACTGTGGCCTGCTTCAATTTCCCACCTGTGTTCTAATTCAATTAAAGGCAATTTGTTGGGCGTATCGCCGTATACTTTATTAGTAGAAGTGAAAATGAAAACCGCTTTGGGACAGTACAAACGAGTTGCTTCTAAAAGATTGAGAGTACCGTTAGCGTTGACGGTAAAATCTATTTTTGGAGCGCGGGCCGCCCAATCGTGGCTGGGTTGGGCTGCTGTGTGAATTACTAACTCGATCGACTCTCCGTAACGCTGAAAAATATTAGTAATAGCTTCGTAGTCGCGAATGTCTACATCTAAGTGATAATACTTGGTTCCCAAGGACTTTTCGAGCTGTTGGCGGTTCCAGTTGGTAGAACCATCAGCACCAAAAAAAAATTGGCGCATATTGTTGTCGATCCCAACTATGTCTAAGCCTTGTTTGGCAAAGAACTTACACGCCTCCGAGCCAATTAAACCCGCCGAGCCAGTAATGATTGCAACGCTCACGTTTCACCGCCTGAAAAAATATAGTTTTCTTTGTTTTGTGCGATCGAACAAATCAGAAATTATCCTGATTTTCCCTTGCATACATCTTCGCACAATTGGGCAAAGAATTTACCTTTAATATTCCAATCATAGATTTCCCTGACGCGCTTTTGACCCGCTCGACCCAAGCGATCTCGCAATTCACGATCGTTGGCCAAACACACTATAGCTTCTGCTAGACCTTGCACAGCGCGATCGGGGTCAGTAGCAGCCACTTTAATCCCAGTTTGGGCCGTCACTTGAGTAGCCGGCCCGCCCAAATCCAAACAAATCGTCGGACGCCCAACGCCCATCATTTCCGTGCAGACAAAACCGCCCGAGTCATGCAAACTCGGGTGAAGGAGAACGTGAGACTCCCCCATTTTAGAAAGAGTTTCAGTGCGGGGTAAAGACCCCCAAAACAATACTTTATTTGCCAGTCCCAATTCTGTTGCTAAAGCTTCTAAACGCTGCCTTTCCGGGCCGTCTCCCACAATCCAGTATTCCGATTTTTCCAGCTTCGCCTCCGCAAATGCACGGAGTCCCAAGTGCACTCCTTTCCAATGTAAGAGACGACCGACGCTGATAAATCTAACAGGTTGCTCCGGCGGGGTAGGAAATTTCTCTAGTTCTTGAATTTCCTGCTGCGACAAACCAACTTGCGAGAAAATTTTGACGTTTTTTGCTTTGAGAAATCGCAGTCTGGCTGCGGTTTCTTCCGTAGTAGCTAGCGCGACTACACTGCGGCGCGCCGTCAGCCCCACAAACGGATCGCGTTCTCCGGCGCTTTGAGCCAATGCTCGCAGCGTTTCGTAAATTTTGCCCCGGCGGCTAAAATCTTGCCAAAAAGGCTTTGGTGCTGCTTCTGCACCCCCCACAGGCCCCCAAATAAAAGGATGCGGCAACAGCGCCAGGAAACTTGGAGACCAATGTTTGACATAAGTTACGTGATGTACTATGTCAAAACCGATTTCACGATCGAGCTTTCGAGCGATAAAATAAGCCCAGATTTGCCACAGATAGTAGTGAAGTTGCAGCAATCCCTGTTTTCCCTTCCAATCTTCGCTCCACCCAAACGGATCGAAATAAACAAAGTGCAGGTTCGGCACCGGATTGCGCTCTAATTCTGCTTCAATGTACGATCGACAAAACGTCCGAGTAAATACCCAACTTTCGTGATATTTAGCAGATTGGATAACAGTATTCCATCCTACTCCCTCTTCAGAACCCAGATTAGGTTCGCAAGCAAACGCAGATAATAAAACTTTCATTAGTTATTGGTAATTGGGCATTGGTTCGTAGTGAGGACTTTAGTCCTTCAAAATTCTGAGGACTAAACTCCTCACTATAAACACCTTAATTGAGTCTAATTTTTGGTTCGTAGTGAGGACTTTAGTCCTTCAAAATTCTGAGGACTAAACTCCCCACTACAAACACCTTAATTGAGGCTAATTTATCGGACATGATCTAATAATTTGCAATTGTTTCATCTTCCTTCTTATTCAACATCCATCCGTTAAATCCGTTTCCGAACCAACTTCACCTCTTCCCATCAAAAAATTAGTAACTTCAACATAAGCTTTAGCGGCCGTTTCCGGAGTTTTTTGAGCAATGAGCTGTCGCGAACGTTCTCCCATCGACTCAATCAAATCAGGATTATCTAGAAAAACTTGCATTTTATCCGCCAACTCTCTGGCATTGCTAGGATCGAAAATATAACCGTTTTCCCCAGACACAATTAACTCGGAGGAAGCAGCACCATTAGAACATAATACCGGTTTCCCAAACACCATCGCTTCCGGTACAACCATACCCCAAACATCCTCAAAAGTTGGAAATACAAAAATATCAGCAAGCTGAAAATAAGCTCCCAGATTGCCGTAGTCCACCCATCCAACCCACTTTACCCGATCGGCAAAACCTGCCTCTTCCACAAAAGCTTGCAATTCCTCTTGCCGATCGCCCTTACCGACAATCAGTAAAGTATAATCAGAATATCCTTGCTTTTCCAAAAGAGCGCAAGCCTCTAAAAGCGTCTTAATTCCCTTGCGAGCCGTAATCCGTCCCACATACAAAAAAACCTGCCCTTTTAAATCCAAACTTGGCAAATCCTTGGTTTCCAAAGGTTTCAGCAGCGCCGCCGCATCCGGCACCAAATAAGTTCTAGTAAAAACTTTATTTTCCGGTACATCAAGCACCTCCACCAAATATCTCTTCCCAGCTTCGCTGTTAGAAACAAAAGCATCAGCAAACCGAGCTAAAATCCGCCTTACCAATGTCCGAAAACTCGAATCTCGAAAATCAGTATTCGGCGAACTCCCGTCATAAATAATTGCAACTCGCCACTGACAAAGCGGTTTAAAAATGATGACCAAGACAGTCCACAGAGAAAAAGCTTGGGGGAAAACAACGTGAGGTCTAAATTTTAGCAAGTGACCGATAATCCGAGGCGACACGGCGATAAAACCGCGATCGTAACCTGTTTCTATCTTTTGGGTTTCAACAAACTTAGTCTCCCCTACCAACTGAATCGCCGATGCTCCCGGTAGCGCCGGATCGAATCCCGGCCAAACACGACCAGTATAAAATACAGTATGCTTAAAAAATTTCGTAAATTCTCTCAAGACAGGCTGCCAGTAAGCTCCCAGTTCCACTTCCGGGACAAGCCAAGCAATGCGAAGTTCATCCATGCGGTTCACCTTTTAGTTGTAGCGACGACAAGGAAGGCGACGTGGTTGCCAAAAATCTTCCCCATTCCCCGTGCAAGAAGCACGAAATACTATCAGCCCCGATACCCTACAGAACCTCGGCGGATCGAGATCAAAATCAACCTCAAATAAGGTAACAGCCAATATATCGGCCACAATATATTCGTGTGCCGCTGTACCAGCACTTTCGACTCTTTTGGCCCAAAACCCTTCGGTTGCAGTACCTTTTTAAATCGATCGAGCAAACTCATGTTCGGGTCTTCCCAGCAGTTACCCTCCGGCGGGTTCGTCGAGCAGGTTGCCACATATCCGGGAACCACCCAAACTGTACAATTTTGTTGCACCGATCGCAAACCGTAATCAATATCTCCCATGCTGTGAATGAAAGCTGGGTCTAGGTTTCCCACTACTTCAACCACTGCTCGCGGCATCAAAACGCAGTTACCGTTCATCGTACTGCACTGCTGAGCTTCTGCGATCGGTTCCAGCAAGCGAAAATGCAAAGGATGCCACCAGCTACTCCGCAACCAGCCTCCATAAGTCAGCGCCCCAGTTGCCGCATCGCGAGTAGAACCCACTGCAATCGATCGCCTATTGCCTTGCTCTGCCAAGCTGCGGGACGTTGCCAGCATAGTGTTCAAAGCCGACGGTTCCAGTACAGTGTCATCGTTGAGCCAGAGATAGTAGTCATAATCGTGCTTCATCGCTTCAGCAAATCCTTGCCGCATTCCCCCATTCCAAAACAAATTCCCATCTCCGCGCAGCAACTTGACTTGCGGATAAATCTCCTGCACCGCTTCAGCAGTCCCGTCAGTGCTGGCATCGTCCACTAAGTACGCCACCAGCAACACATCTGCAGGCAGCACCTGATTGAATAGCGCGGCGAGACTAGCTAAGGTCTTTTGCTTGCGGTTGTGGCAAGTTATGATTGTTGCTATAGTGCTGTGTGGTTTCATCAATCTATAATAGTTTCATTCAATATGGTACTCTGGAAAAAATTATGAGGCAATTCCTCAAAAAAATCGCCTACAAAATACTTAAGCCTGTGGGATTCGATGTCCCCCGAAAAGGCATGAGAACATCTATGTACGGCGTGCTCGATCAGTTCATCAAGTTGGGTTTTCAACCAGAAACCGTTATAGATGTCGGCGTTGCCTACGGAACTTTTGAATTGTACGAAAAATTTCCCGACACCAACTTCTTGCTGGTAGAGCCTCTGATCGAATACGAGAAAAATTTAAAAGAAATTTGTCAAAAATACAAAGCTCAGTATATCATGGCGGGCGCCGGCTCTCAACCCGGAAATATTACGATTAACGTTCACCCTCAACTTTACGGATCTTCTACTCTCAACGAGTCAGAAGGCAGTCTTGCCGACGGCGTGCCCCGGGAAATTCCTCTCGTTGTCCTCGATGATGTGTGCCGGGAAAAGAACTTAAAAGCGCCTTATTTATTGAAGGTAGACGTGCAGGGCGCCGAGTTGAATGTTTTAGACGGCTGTCGCAAGGTGCTTCAGGATACAGAAGTAGTCATACTGGAAGTATCCCTGTTTCAATTCTTTGTCGGAGGCCCGCAATTATACGATGTTGTCAGTTATATGAAAGAGCGCGGATTCGCCACCTACGATATTTTTGGGGGTTACATCCGTCCCCTCGACGGAGCTTTAGCTCAAGTAGACATGGTGTTTGTTAAAGAAAACGGACAATTTAGAAAGTCTAATTTTTTTGCGACGCCAGAGCAGCGCAAACAGTTGGTTTAATGGGCTGCCCTGTTTGAAGCGCTGGCGAGTTCTGAAAAAAGAGACAAATAGCGATTTGCTTGTATGTCTAAAGTGAATTCTTGTTCCACTTTTTGACGGGCCCTGGTGCAGAGTTTTTGGTGCCGATCGCGATTTTCTAGTACCCATGCAATACCTCTTGCTAAATCTTCTGTTTCGTAAGGTTTCGCTAAGTAGCCATTTGAGCAGTGTTCGATCAGATCCGGCAGTCCCCCGATCTTGAATGCGACGCTGGGGATGCCGCACGCTCCAGCTTCGATCACCGTGTTTGGCAAATTATCGTAAACAGAAGGGGCGACGAAGACATCTGCTGCTGCATAAACTGTTGCTAGGGAGATATCATCTGCTAGATTACCCAAATAGTAAGCTTTAAAACCCAGTTCAACGGCATTTTCCGGTTGAGAAGAACCAAAAACCAGCAGCTCAATCCGATCTTTCCAGCCCGACTTGCTCAGGCTTTGCAAAGCGGATACTAGCAGGTTAAATCCTTTCCAGCGGTTGCTAGTTCCCCCGGCAATTCCAAAGAGTACAATTTGTTTATCTTTAGGTAAATTCAGGATTTCTCGCGCCCATTGACTATTTATGGGTTTGTACTTTTGAATATCGATGCCGTAAGGAATTACCTCAACTCGACAATCTTTGAACAAAGAACTAGAACTAGCGCATTTAGCCAACCAAGCACTAGGGCTAACCAGAGTTAGGTCAATATTTTTCCAAGCTTTCGCTTTTCGCTGCCACACCCACCGCGACAGATCCGAATCTTTGGTGCTGTGCAGTTGCGGGCAGCTACCGCAAGATTTAGCGTAGCGATCGCACTCTTCGCTGTAGTGGCATCCACCCGTGAAAGACCACATATCGTGGAGCGTCCAGACTAGGGGTTTATTAAACTTGGGAATGGTTTCTACTTGCATATAACCCCCGCCAACCCAGTGCAAATTAATAATATCTGGTTGGATTTTGGCAACTTTCGCAGCCAGGGAGTCCGGCAGCCATTGGGGAGAAAATATCACAGGATTTCTCTCAGGGTAAAGTCGCAATGGCGAGTTTGATATAGTTGAAATAATCTTATCAAACTTATTCGCAATGCCATCCTGTGACAAGATGACATTCGGATCGCCGCTTTTCTTGTTTTTCACCAGCATTTGCGAAGACACGCCAATCCCCTGCAAACCTTGGTGCAGCCTATAAGCAGCGCGGGCTGCACCGCCGACCGTATCAGAACTATTGAGAAGTACAACCTTCATCTACCCTGCCTGTCCTCTAGATTTATTTCTAATTTTACTGGGTTTTTTTCAACAGTTTATAGACTTTTTTTTGCACCTTTTTTAGCAGCGGCGGATCGTAATCGTACAAAGTATTTTGAGTAAAATTATCTGCTTGCGCGTCCCGAATTGCAAAGAGCGGGTGTTTCAGGGGAAATGTGATGGCCTCGGCCGCCATATTATTGTACGGACTGCTGACATCCGCCGTGTGGGTTCCTCCCGTACCGTGTCCGATGTTAGAAGCTAAATTGACATTAGCCAGAATATTCATACCATTTTGAATAAAGCTAGCAAACGCCCACTGGAAATCCCAAGTGTCTATTTTTCCTTCATAACAAAGCTGAAAAGTCCTTGTCCAAACTTTTACAGCTTGCGGATCTCCGAGTACATCCGCCAAAAAATTACCGTCGCGAATTTCTGGCCACAGCTTCATGTCTACATCGTAATGCTGCCAAGCTCGCCTCCAACTCGCCCAGCTCCAGCAGTGATTGTACCGAGAAAAATAGTAGCTGTAATCAGTTCTTTTTCGCCCGAACTGCACATTTTGACCGGAGATTGACATAATTCTTTCATCGTCTCGGTAGCGATCGAGCAATTCTTCAGCAAAACGGAAAAATGTCTGGTGGGGAAGACAGTCATCCTCAATAATAATTGCCTCTTCAACCGTATCAAACACCCAATTTATACCGCTAGAAACCCGCCGCCGGCAGCCCAGATTTACGTCAGCGTAGTTTTTCAGAACTTCGCAGTCCCAATCTACTCTGTCAATAATCGCCCGAGCCCGATCGCAATCTCCGTCTTCCCCCGGTTTACCTGCACGGGGCCCGTCAGCAACTACTAACAGTTTCGGCGGCTTTGCTTTGCGAATTTCTGCAAACACCCTTTCGGTTTCTTCGGGGCGTTTAAAAATAATAAATGCAACGGGGGTTTTTAATTTCCAATCGGGCATTTACCTGCTCTACTATGTTGATAATTGTATGCAAATTTCGCTTCGTACAAAAATACTTCCGAGTATTTACCAGAAAGAATTGGTTGAAAGCCGGAACCCTTTGAGGGAGAAATTAAAATCAGACTATTCATTACTCCAATCCTCGGACTTCCAGGTAGAGGTCGCCCTCAACAGTCAACCCTTCGACCCAATGATCGGCAAGCTGTCAACTGTCAACTGTCAACTGTCAACTGTCAACGGTTAAGCCGATCGCAAATCGCGCCAGGAAGTAGATTCTAAGTCTACCAGTCTCATTTCTCCCGCAGTACCCGCAAAGTGCAGAAAAAAAGTATTGAGCAGAGCCGTCGTCGCACATTCGCTAGCCCGCCTGTCTACCAGGCGCGGCGGCACCCCTTTCGATAACAGTTTGCCTTTTGCGCGATCGAACAAACTTGCTTCTGTTTTCGGTTTTGGCAGCAAAAATGGGTAATACAAAGCTTTGTGAACGCTCCAGACTGTGCTGAAGCGCGGATCGATCCATTGAACGCGATCGGCTTTTAACAGTTCGTAAGAAAGCCAAGGCATTTCACCGAATCCTGTTTCTTCGCATTCACGGTACACTTTTTCTAAAATCGAGCGGTGGTGAGACGGCGACAGTACCATAATACCATCTTGGACAATGCGATCGAATTCTGGCGGAATACCGTATTTAGCATAAGTACCCCGCTCGTTTTTTTCGTCGGTAATTCCCCATGTCTCAAACAATCTGTCTCTAGCTTCAGCAGATAACTGCTCGTTAGGTGTTGCCCATTCTGGAGCCGCACCTACTTTATCCACAGCCACCCCTTCCACAATACAAGGAGCATTTGCCCAATTGATCAAAACGTCTGCATCTACCCACACCACTCGATCGTATTTCTGGACTGATTCCTCGCCGAGGATCAGACACTTTTGCCAGCAGGGCGATCGCTTTTGAGCGCGTTCGGAATCATCTAAAGGATTTGAAATACAAATAATATCATATCCGTGGCGATCGGCATACTTTTGCCAGTTTCCTTGGCACAAACTGTGCCAGTTGTCCCAATGCTTTTTGCCAATTACCAGCGTTACTATGGCTTTAGAGTTCGTCATATTTTCCTGCTATCCTCCACCATTTCAATTAACAACATCAGCAGTCATGTATGATTTAAACTCATCAAGAGTCAGAACCATCACAGCCGCTATAAATGCCAGTGTATCAGTGTTCGTCTGATAGGGCAAAAATCTATAGCGAAAAGCAGCCATTTTCGGGTTGCTTTCTTGGTAGATAATGTCTTGTGCAAAGTTGCCCCACCGCTCATCTATTAAATCCACTGTCATGCCAGCATGGCCAGAAGGCAGTAGCATATTAGAGCCGTGCAGGCCTATTACCAAACGGCTATCAGCATAAATTTGGCAGATTTCCTGCTCAATTTTTTCATTAAACATCTCTACCCTACAATCTTCAATCCATTCCGGGAACTGAGTCTTTGTGCCTAAACCTGCTACTGCAAATTTTGCGAACGGTACGCGCGATCGAATTCCCTCAAATAACCTGCGTACCTTCCAATTTTGAACCGCCAGCCCAATTGACAGCAGATTCAACTTTCTCAGAACTCGGAACAGCAAACTGTTGACAAAAAGGCGGTCTTCCCGCCAAATAAAGGTAATTTTTATTTCTTCTAGCTCAAAGTTGTGCTTGGGAACTCTAGTAAACCGCGTAATGTCGAACTGACTCGGATGAGAATAGGCTTCGCTTACATAAATTTGATCGAAGCGTTTCGTTTCTTCCTCAACAAACTCGGCGAAGCTAGGATAATAATCTCGACCATTTTTTAAAGAAATAGGTACTGTCCAAACTTCAGCAACTCCATCGGGAACCATCCACCTCAAGAACTTAGGCACGATCGCAATTAACCCGCAGTCGGGGTTGCACTCCAAGTGTCTTTCTGCGTTCAGTAACTTTAACAGCGAGTGACCGTAAAGATAGTCAATACAGTTTAAAATGATGACCCGCTGGCACGGCTTTAAAATTTCTTTGGTGATTTCAAGTTTCTCGCTTCGAGGATTTTGGAGTGAATTCAGTAACGGTTTTCCCAACCATTCGGCTGCATAACTGTTGCCCGAAAAAACCTCTTTTTTTGCCAAATCAACTTGCACAGAGGTGTTACAGCCATGACCGACTCTCAATAAATCGATTATTTCACTACCAGAGCCGTTCGACGACTTAAATTCAACACAAATGTGCATTCCCTGCCACAAAATTTTTGCAGGCTGTAGAGCCGTCCCCGATGTGGGGCAATTAGATTTATACTGAATGTGGGGTTTAATTTCAATCATTTTACTAATCCTATTAACCGGGAAGCTGCCTGGTACAAGTTAAGCGATCGCCAAATTAATTTGCCAAAAGGGCGCAATTCTTTAATCAGGAAATTGACTAAAATAATCACGTAAAAATAAGTAATCAGAGTAGCGACAGTGGCACCAAAAGCTCCATACTGAGGAATCAGCCACCAGTTTAACCCCACATTTAAAAACGAGCCGACTACAGTCAAGTAAAGACTGTAGCGCAATTGACCCTCGATCGTAAAATAGGTGTTGCGCGCTACTCCAAAGTTACTCCCAAATTGCGCCCAAACATAGATTGCCAGTACCGCTGCTGAATTAGCATACTTTTCACCGTAAAGCACCTGCACTATCCACGGAGAAAGCAATGAAATCGGGACTGCCACTCCCAGCCAGAAAATCATCATAGTATCGCAGTAAATTTGAAATTTATTTAAATATTCTTCATAATTTCTCTCTCTCAAATTTGCTAATTTTGGAAAAATAGAAGCCGATATTATCATCGGCAAAAAATCGCAGACTTCCGATATTTTAACAGCCGCCGCATAATATCCCAGTTCAACATTTTTATTCATTGCACCCAGCATGAGCTGATCGGTTTTCGAGTACAAAAAAACTGCCAATCCAGACAGCATTATCGGCCAACTCTCCCGCAGCAGTTCTTTGCCCCTGGCCCAACTGAATCGCCAATCCTTAATTTTATTTCCGGTAAGCTGATAAAAATATACATAAGCCATTCCGACGATCGCCACCTCTGCCAATCGAATGCAGGCGAATGCAAGCAGCGGCGCCCCCAGCAGCACCAATCCAATTCTGACTCCGGCAACCAAAAAACAGACTGAATTCTTTGCCAGCACTGTATATTTTGACTGTACTTGAGACTCGAACCAAAAATTTATCGCTTCAAAAGCCTGAAAGATAGTTCCGGCGGCGATGATGCCCACCAGCCAGCGAGTCAGACTTTCCTCAGGCTTGAATAGCGAAATCACCGTGACAGTTAACAACAGAGTGATGCAGCCGCCAGTAAATTGCATCCCGAAGGCTGTCCCCAGGGTTTCGTTTTTGCATTCAGGATTGCGAGCGATATCGCGGATGACGATGCCGCCCAACCCCATTGTCGCCACCGAACTAAAGATGGACACAAAGGCGATCGCGTAGTTGAGCAAGCCAAATTGAACCGGCCCCAGATAGCGGGCCACCCAAAGCCCTACCACCAAACCCAAACCCATCTGCAAAATTTGGTCAGTGAACAGCCACGCCAGATTCACGAGTACCTGACGGAGACCCGGCCCGAGTTTTTGACTTGCCGCCGTTAGTTTATCTAACATCAGAAAGTTTTGAGTCCTTATAATAAATAAATATGTTTTTTGAGCGATCGATCATCAATTAACAACCCGGATTGTTACGATACTATCATAACCTTTGGTAGTAGTTAAACATTTATTGAAAAAGTTCTCGCTGTTCAGGTTGAGATTTTTCGATGGTTTGAGTACCAAGCCAGCATCGGGTCAATGCGATACCTGCGGCAGGTTTGGTTTAATTTCTATCACCAGATCGCGGCGAACAGCCGAGAAGCTGCTTTGTATAAATTCAAAGAACCAAGAATTAAACTTGCGAAAGGTTTTAATTCTTTAATGTAAAAATTCACTAAAATAGTCACATAAAAATAAGTGATTAAAGTGGCCGCTGTTGCTCCCAAAGCTCCATATTGAGGAATCAGTAGAGAGTTCAATACTATATTAAAAATTGAGCCTGCTACAGTCAAGTAAAAATTGTATCGCAGTTGACCTTCGAGAGCAAAATAGGTATTTCTAGCTATTCCGAAGTTAGTGCCAAATTGAGCCCAGACGTAGATTGACAGCACCCCGGATGAAGCTGCATATTGCTCGCCGTAAAGAGTCTGGACTATGAAAGGAGCCAGGACAGAAACAGGCACCGCAACACCCAACCACAAAAATAACATGGCATCCGAGTAAATCTGAAACTTTTCTCGGTATTCGGCATAATTTGTTTCTCTTAACTGTGCGAGTTTGGGAAAAATAGCAGCAGCGATAATCACCGGCAAGAAATCGCAAATTTCCGACAGTTTAACTGCAACTGCGTAATATCCCAACTCAGTTTTATCTAAAGAACCCAGCATAATCAGATCGATTTTGGAATAAATGAAAACCGCCAAGCTAGACAGCACCAGCGGCCAGCTTTCCTGAAGCAGTTGTTTGCCTCGCTCCCAACTGACTCGCCACAACTTAAAATCATTACCCCTGCTTTGATAGACAAGTGCGATCGCCAATCCCGCCAAAGCCACTTCTGCCAACATCACCCAAGCAAAAGCAATCAGCGGTGCTCGGACTTGAATCAATCCGACGCGGATTCCTGCAACCAGTAAGGCTACGGAGTTTTTAGCAACAGCGGTATACTTAGATTGAACTTGGGACTGAAACCAAAAGTTGATTGTTTCAAAGGATTGAAACATAGTTGCGGCGGCGAGTATCCCCACCAGCCAGAGAGTTAAATTGTCGTCGGGATTCAGTACCGCAATCGCACCCGCCGCCACCAGTAAAGTAATGATTCCCCCAGCCAGTTGTATGACAAAAGCAGTCCCCAGAGTCTCTTCCTTGCATTCGGGATCGCGAGCAATATCCCGCACTACCAGAGTACCCAATCCCCTCGTCGCCGCCGAAGCAAACAGCGACACCACGGCTGTGGCGTAATTGAGGAAGCCAAATTGTGTCGGGCCCAGATAGCGAGCCACCCACACTCCGACAAACACACCCAGACCCACCTGCAAAATTTGGTCGCTCAGCAGCTTCACCAGATTGCGAATTAACAGACCCATGCCGGCGCCGAGCTTTTGAGTTAGCGCAGTTAGCTTATCTAACATCAGAAAGTTTTGAGTCCTTATCAGAAATAAATATACTTTTCGAGCGCTGGGGAATTAATCAAAAACCAGGCTGATTAATATGGTATATCATACTTCTTTCGATTTTTCACTTCTGCAAGTTAATCGGAATTCAATCAGGATGCCGATCGCGGCGGCAAATATTGTCCGTCACTGCGGCGGTTGCTAGATGGAGATTTGCTACTATCGATACAGAGTCTAACTGTTAGTAAAACGTAACCGAGCCAAGCATCCCCCATCTCACCTATAGAGCCTTCAGTAATGTTATTCAATATTATAAACACCAAGTAAATAATCGGTATTCCCGATTGAGATAGCGGGCTGCGGCTCAGTTGCCGCACTGCCAAAATTAGATTTGCAAACAGGGAAGATAAGATTAATACCAGTCCCGGATAACCGAAAGATAGCAATACTGATATAGCACCGTTGTGAGCAGTTTTTGGTTGAAATCCATTCGCAGTATATATGAAATAAGCTGGAGTTTGAGCGCCAATTTCGTCTTGCTGAAAAAAGCCACCAAATCCATAGCCAAACCAAGGGCGCTGGTTCGCCGCCGCGATCAACTGCGGCCAAAACTCCGTCCGCCCAGTAAGCGTCAAATCTTTTCCCAATCCCCCGACAACAATAGACTCTAAGTTGTCTATGATATAAACGCTGCTAATAATCCCCAAGACGGTAAACCCGACAATACAAGTAAACGCCCATTGAAACTTTAACCTGCTCAGAAAACTCAAAGATGACACCACAACTACGAGCATCAAACTATTGACTAGAGAACCCCCGGAGCTAGTAGCTCTCACCAAATAAAAGGAAAACAACATGAACCCCAGAGCTATCCAGCGTTCTTTCTGAGTTTTTGCACCTTGGGAATAGTGCAGGTACCAAAGTGCCGTACTCACAACCATGAGGCTGCCGAAAGCATTTTTGTGGCCGGTAATTCCTGCAAATTCCGATCCTATTCTCGGATACCGCAAAATGCTAACTATGCCGAGCAAGGTATAGCCCCACCGCAGTAATGCAGATAATTCGCCCCACTCATATCGCGCACCCACATAAAAACTAAACATCGTAAAACCTGTAAATGCTATCCCGGCTTTCAGCGTAATCTCGGGAACTAGCGACCACAGCGTCGATGTTATTGGCAGCAAACAATACAGCGAAAATCCTGGATTTCTCAAAACCAAAAATGATAAGGATTCGACAAATTGATTTTTGAAAAAACTAATAAATCTCCCGGACAAAACAAACATTACCCAGGGATAAAAAACCCAGGGAAGTTTAGCCACATTACTGTCACCTGCCTCAGCAAGATTGATAAAATGTAGGTAGTTAAATGGAGGCAGGTTGACGTGGGGAGATACGAATATGAAACAAACAGCAAACCATTTTTCCCAGATCGACCCTATTTTTTTTTGTGAAGCTAACTGAAAAATCAAAATCGTGCTAATCACTGCCACAGAGGCAAATAAATACAGCAAGAAAGTATTGCCGAAAATTAGCTCCCGAATCATTCTGGCCATAAAAATATACCCTTTTTGAGATAAATATTAATTGAGCAGCGGGCTAATTCCCCCAAATTAACAAGAAACCGAGGCTGTTGTCGCCCGATCGCGGCGCTGCATCTAAATTGTCTGTCGGTGTCGGCTGTGACGAGTGTCCGATATTGATGGAAATATGCTGTCTGAGATACGCCACAGCATCAACAGCTAAAACGCATCCTGCAGCATCCTGGTTTTTTGTTGCCGGCGCTGATTCGGGGAAGCAAAAGCGAGCGAGACAACACTAGGCGACAATTGTTGCTGATTTTTGGGTAGTGCTGCGATCGACATGGCAAAAGAATTGTGACAGATTACACTAATGAAAGAGCCCAAAAGAACATAGATAACCTGTGGCTAACACCGATTTTCCCAAACAAATCACCGCGCCAGTCTTGAGTTTGACATTGTGCGCGATCGCCGCGGGCGGCATTATTGCCGGGTTTCCCCTGAGTGCGGCGGCCGGGGTGCGATTGCGGCCCGGCGCAGTCACAGCACAATCTGGGGGCGTTGGACGATCGCCCGAAAGCTACAAACTCGGCGGCGGCGATCGCATTCTAGTAGAAATACTCGAAGTACCCGAACTCACCCGCGGCTACGAAGTTCTTTCCGACGGTTCTGTCAACCTCCCCCTGATCGGTCTGATCTCCATCCGCGGCCGCACCTTAGTAGAAGCCACCAACATCATCCGCAGCGCCTACCGCCGCGTCCTCAAAGACCCCGTAGTCACAGTCAGCCTCGTAGCGGCACGCCCCCTGAATGTCGGGGTCATCGGAGAAGTCACCAGGCCCGGAAACTTCATCCTCTCCCTGACTCCAGGCCCGGGGGTCGCGCCCAGCGTGCAGTACCCCACCGTCACCCAAGCGCTCAGACTCGCAGAAGGCGTTACGGGTATCGCCGACATCCGCAACATCCGCGTCCGCCGTCCCCAACCCAACGGCCCCGATCGAGTGCTCAACGTCAATTTGTGGAAATTTTTGCAAGAAGGAGACATCTCTCAAGACATTATTTTGCAAGACAGAGACACGATCGTCGTTCCCACAGTCGCCAGCTTCAACCAAGCAGAATCTCGCCAATTTGCGACTGCCAACTTTTCGCCGCCGCCTGAAAAACCTCGATCGATCTCGATCGTCGGTCAAGTCACCCGTCCGGGGCCTTACGTCGTCATCGGCGGCAACACTACAAGCGACCTCAGCCGAGAAGGCTTTCCCACCGTCATCCGCGCTATTCAGCTAGCAGGTGGAATTACCCCCGAAGCCGACATCCGCCAAATCCAAGTGCGCCGCCTCACTAGAAGAGGCGAACAAATTATCCCAGTCAACCTGTGGCAGTTCCTGGAGTCCGGCGACGCCAGCCAAGATACCATCCTGCAGCAGGGAGACACGATCGTCGTTCCCAAAGCCACGATCGTCAACCCCGCAGAAGCTGGCGTGCTGGCTAACACTAACTTTGCTCCCCCCGGCATTAACATCTTCATAGTAGGAGAAGTCACAACATCCCTCGATCCGTTGAGGCTCCCAGCTAATGCCACCCTGAATCAAGCTTTAATTTCCAGAGGATTTTTTGGCTACGGCAATACCAGAGCTAGAAGAAATAAAATTGAGCTAGTCCGCCTCAATCAGGACGGTACAGCTATTAAACGGACGATCGAAGTCGATCTAACTCAAGGAATTAACGAAGAAGTCAATCCTCAACTCCGCAACAACGACATGATTATCGTATCCCGCAGCGGTCTCGTGAACTTTGTAGACCGCATCAACAATATCATCGGGCCTGTCGGGCCTGCTACCGGAGTGTTAAATTTTATAAACGTTCTCCGATCTTTATTCAGGTAAGAAGGCTGCTGGTGAGATGGATAATTCCTGGCAAAGGCTAGAATAAACTAAACAATAGAATGAAGAGCGTGGCGGCGCGCCTGCTTCAAAAATATCAACATCAAAAATATAAACCTCAAAGAATACCCAGGCTGAATATGGATAACAGACAAGATTACCAACCCTTCACACCCAAATCTAATGGTAAACTGCCGGAATTCTCGGCTCAGAACTACAGAGATAAGTTCGTCCAGGAAGCAGAAGAAGAAAAGCTAGACTTGTCCTGGCTGTTAGGCGTTCTGCGCCGCCGCATTCTCGTCATGGCAGCAGCCACCATTGCTTTGAGCGCTCTGGCAGGAACAGCTATATACGTCACTTCTAAAAAGATAACGCTCGACTATGAAGGCTCCTTTTCCCTGTTAGTAGAACCAGCCACCGCTGAAGGTTTGCTATCAAAACAATTAGACAACACCGTCGCTGCCGACTTAGCAAAAATTAATATAGAAGGAATTAGCTTAGTAGACTACGAAACCCAAATTAGGATTTTGCGCAGTCCCAAAATGATGCAGCCAGTGCTTCAGGAATTGCGAGGTTGGCATCCCAACATGACCTACAGCGAACTAATGTCAAAACTGTCGATCAACCGCGTGAGTTACGCAAAAGATGGCAAACAGCAAGGCACAAAAATATTAGAAGTGCGCTACAAAGATCCAGACAGAGATAAAATTTACGGCGTATTGGATAAAGTTTCTAAAGCTTATCTAGAGTACAGCTTGCAGCAGCGGCTGACGGGCATTAATCAAGGGATTAAATTTATAGATATGGAGATGCCCAAGCTCCGAGAAAGAGTCGAAGTTCTGCAGCTGCAAGTCCAAAGACTGCGACAGCAGAGCAACTTGTTTGACCCCCAGCTAGAGGGAAAATCTCTGTCAGAACAAGTTCAAAGCATTCGGGGGCAGCAAGTAGGAATCCAAGTACAGTTAAGAGGGATGCGTACTCTCTACCAAAACTATGCAAAATTACTCAAGGAAAATAATCCCCAGGGGCTGCTGATGACCCAAGGACAAGCTTACGCTGGACTGTTAGGTCAAATCCAGAAAATAGACTCGGATTTGTCCCTAAAATTAGCTCAGTACAGAGAAGACAGCTTGCCAGTTTTAGCGCTGCGAAAAAGTCGGGAAGAACTGATTTTAACAGCCACTCAACAAGCAAGAGAAGTGGTGATGGGAAATTTGGATAGCCAAATCAAAGAACTTGAAGCGCGCGATCGCGAAATGACTTCACTGCAAAAGGAGCTAAACCAAAAAATTAGAAATTTTTCAGTAACAACGCGACAATACGACAATTTACAGCGGGAACAGCAAGTAGTTACTAAGAGTTTGTCGGACTTCTTGGCAAAACGAGAAGCCTTGCGGATCGATGCGGCTCAGCAGCAAATACCCTGGGTGCTGATCAATCCTCCAGAAATTCCGCAAGACAAATTCGGCAAATACATAACAGCTACCGTCAAACAAACCAAAAAACAGTTAGCGCTGGCAGTAATTTTAAGCGGTCTGCTGGGCATAGCAATCGGCTTGCTGGTAGAGGTGCTAAACACTGTTTTCCACACTCCTGAATCAGTGAGAATAGCCACAAGATTGCCGGTGATCGGGGTGATTCCGTTTACCAAAAAAGTCAAGCGCCGACCGACCGCCAGACCCCGAAAACTAACATCGGCTCGATCGAACTCAAAGTCGAAAGTGGAAGTTCTCGAACCGATCGAAGCTGCGCCTGCTGTTTTGACGCTTGGGGGAGCAAGTATTTTTAGCGATTTGGACTATCAATTTTTAGAAGCATTTCGATCGCTCTACACAAACATTCACTTGCTCAGCGCAGGTACGGCGATCCGATCGCTCTTAGTGAGCTCGGCCGTAGCCGGAGACGGCAAATCGACAGTAGCTTTGCACCTGGCCGCCACAGCAGCAGCAGTCGGACAGCGAGTATTGCTAGTAGATGCAGACTTGCGCTGCCCGCAACTGCACGCTAAGTTAGGACTGCCGAACGTGCGCGGGCTCGGCGATGTCATCTCCACTGACCTCAGCCTCAACGATGCGATTGTGCGAACGCCGAACCAAGACAATTTGTTCGTACTCACCGCCGGTCAAATTCCCCCCGATCCGATCAAGCTGCTGTCTTCCAAAAAAATGCAGTATCTGATGGAGCAATTTCAAGCATTTTTTGACTTAGTGATTTACGACACCCCGCCGCTAGCAGGTTTGGCAGACGCTCACTTGATCGCCGCTCACACAGACGCTACGATTATGGTCGTGCAAATTGGGAAAACAGACCGATCGCAAGTTCGCAAAGTTTTAGAAGAATTAAAAATTTCTGGAGCTTCCATCTTGGGAATCGTGGCTAACGGCTGCAAAAACGACCGTCACAGCTACCGGCAGCGCCCGGTCGGTTTAGAGACGCTCTACGACCAAAAACTATCAGCTTTAGGTACAAAAAATCAAAATTAGACAAATTTTGATGCAGGCGGCGGCGCGCCGCCGTCCGCGACAGGAAACGCACAACCAAGCTGCACCCTGATTTTTTGACAAAAGTAGCATTTGAGAAAGAAAATGATAGACTAAGGGACAGAGGCTCGTGTGTCAACCGAGATTGCGCGGATCTTTATTTCGCGATAATTATTGAGAAAATGATTGGGAAATGAGCAAAAGTGGGTAAACTACATCTAGCAGAGCGCAATCTCAATCAGGAAAAGACACCTTTGAAGGTGAACGTTAATGCAAACGTTAATGTGAACGTTTCAACCCAGAAACTTGGTAGGGATTATTCTATGAGTACAGTTATGGTTGTTGATGATAGCGTCACTCTGCGGGAGATGATCGCCGACTTGCTCAAAGGTAGAGGACTCAACGTCACGGTGGCTAGTGATGGCGTAGAAGCTCTAGAGCAAATCAAAGCCAACCGCCCGGATTTAGTCGTTCTGGATATTGTGATGCCCCGGATGAACGGCTACGAAGTCTGTCGCCGGCTCAAAAGCGACCCCAAAACTCAGAATTTGCCGGTGGTAATGTGTTCGAGCAAAAGCGAAGAGTTCGATCGCTACTGGGGAATGAAACAAGGAGCCGACGCTTACATCGCCAAGCCATTTCACCCTCAGGAATTGGTGGGTACGATTAAGCAACTGCTGCGCGGTTGAAGTAGAGGAAGAGGGACAGAAAAAAATGTCTTGAGTGGTTCCAATTTCTGCTCCCGCAGCCTCTCTAAACTACTCGATTGACAATAGTCCAAACATCCCCGTCCGATCGCACGTAGGGAACAGAAATACTCTTAAAACCAGTAATAAAAGGCTTGTAATAAACCTGCCAGTAACTCGGGCTAATTTGGTCGGCAATGGCTTTAAGTTCCTTCACTTCGGCCGCCAGTTCCCCAGCCAGTTCGTTAATCCGTTCAGCGTGTCCGCGAGCGAGCGTTCTTCCTTCTTCAACTTGCTGCTCCATCGGAGTGATTCTTTGCAAGTTTACCGACTGCTGCTGTTTTTTATGTAGTTGAGCTGACAGAGCGGCGATCGCATCATCTATGCCCTTGATTTCTGCCGAAACTTGTGCTGTTTCCCTCGCGTGACGGCGGTAAGCATCGGCGATCGCCTGGGGCGAATCGCCAACGGGAGAAGCAGCGCCAATGCTAAGCTGCTGGCGTTCCCGGCGCAAGGCCTCAATTTCAGAGTAAATTGCCTCTATGTCTGTCTCAAGTTTGTCCACTTAATTACCGCGTGGTTTTGGGATATTTTAGCATATTAACACAAGCTAATCATATCGTTTCCGGTCGATTGACGGTCATAAGTAAGGAACGCACGTGTGGACTTTAGTCCGCAGTATACTGCGGACTAAAGT
>JAUBOH010000062.1:10771-23528 GCA_036700145.1 Microcoleus occultus BM001215366 | reverse complement strand
CATGCCCTGTTTGGCCCATGCCCTGTTTGGCCCATGCCCTGTTTGGCCCATGCCCCATGCCCTGTTTGGCCCATGCCCACTTCTTAAAGTCCAAAACTCCGCTTACCATCCGGCTTAACAGTCAGCCAATTTGTCTTCGCGGTAGCGAGTTGTTCCTCGCTAACTGTAGCGTCAGTCAAATTCGCGCCGCACAAATTCGCGCCCCGCAAATTCGCCTTGCTCAAATAAGCGCCCGTCAAGTCAGCACCTCGAAAATCCGCGCCTTCAAAATTGGCAGTGCTGCAATAAGCCTCAGTCAAATTTGCTCCTCGCAAATTCGCCTTAATTAACCTGGCGTGGCCCAAATTTGCCCCCGACAAATCCGCTGCTTGCAAATTTGCCTTCACCAACCTAGCCTGATAAAAATTCCCCCCCGCCAACAGCGCTTTTTGCAGTTGCAAACCAGACAGTTCGCAGTCAGCAAAATCGCGCTTTCCTTTAAAATATGCCGCTCGCAAGCTGTTGGTGTCCCACTTAACAACAGCCTTCGTTGCCTTTGGCACTGCTAAATTGCCGTTGGAAAATGCGGCAGTTCCGAAAGTTCTGCCGGACTCTGCCAGACTGCGGGCGACTCTCGGCTGCATCCCCGTGTTTCCCGATTGGGTGAATGAAGTTCTACCGCGAAGGCTTTGCTTTGTCGATCGCAAATCTTGACCGGTTCTAGTCTGGGGCGAGGCCCACGAAGTAGCATCACCGTTAAATATCGTCGGTTCTTCAACTGTGCGGCCTTCGCCGTTGAATTGAGTTGCCAAGCCCTCGCAAAGGTCTGCGTCTTCAAATTCGCCCTTGAGAGCTTTGAGGACATCTGATGCGGATTGAAAGCGGTGGCTGACGATCGGCTTGAGCATTTTATCGAGAATCCGCGCAAAACTTGGGCTTACCTGAACGTGGGGCTGCCAAACAATTTCGCCGGTTACGGCATCGAAATCTAAATCCTTGGGCGACTTTGCTGTCAGCAAGTACAAGCAAGTCATGCCCAAGGCATAGATATCGCTGGCAAATATCGGCCGCAGCGCCATTTGTTCCGGGGGAGCAAAACTAAACGTGCCGACTGAAAATTTCGTGTTAGCGCTGGAGTCGGCCGGGTCTAATAATATTGTTTGGCTAACTTGGTCTTTTACCGCTCCGAAGTCAATCAGAACTAAGTGATTGTCTTGAGCGCGGCGAATAATATTTGCGGGTTTGATGTCTCTGTGAATTACTCCTTGGCTGTGGATGTATTGCACTACTGACAGAATTTCTAATAGAAAATTTTTAACGTCCGATTCGTTGAAACGCCCTGATTGTTTGACTTCTTGTTTCAAAGTCGAGCCTTTAACATACTCTTGAACTAAGTAAAATTGCTGTTCGGTTTCAAAATAGTCTAGCAGCCTCGGTACTTGCGGGTGGTCGCCCAGTTGGCCGAGGGTTTTCGCCTCTCGCTTGAATAATTCCCGCGCCATTTCTAAAACTCGCGGCGACGAACTACTGGGTCGCAGTTGCTTGACCACGCAACTCGGTTGACCGGGCAAAGAGATGTCTTTTGCCAGAAATGTAGCTCCAAAACCTCCTTGTCCTAACGGTTCAATGACTTGGTAGCGAGCGCGCAGCAATAACCGCGCACCGCACGTCTGACACTGGAGAATAGAGTCAGCAGGGTTTTGAGGATGTGGACAGCCCGGATTTACGCAGTAGCTCATGTTGATTGAGTGTGCCTATGTTTTTCTGATTTTGCCAGCGTCGCAAGGTCGGCACAAATTCCCTGTTCCTGCTTCTGCTAGAAATACTTATCTGTCAGTTGCCGGCGGGTCGTGCGTCCGGTTGCGAATTGGAATTGCACCTAAGTCTTTTAGGCCGATATCTTTTCCCTATTTTGATTATGTCGCTGCTGTGAGTTTTTTCGGTAGATTATCCTTGAAGATAGTTTAAAGACTTGCTAAAGTTGCCCTTTTTTGTGTAAAGTCTTTCTAAACTTAGGTGATTTTTGCGCTGTTAGATGTCTCTAGCATACCTCATTATCTGAATGAGAATGTTACTCATCCCCCAGCAGCCATCGACACGAGTGCCCGATCGCTCGTTTTTGCTTATGTGTACCATAATAGTCTTGAC
This sequence comes from Microcoleus occultus BM001215366, assembly GCA_036700145.1. Classification (GTDB taxonomy): domain Bacteria; phylum Cyanobacteriota; class Cyanobacteriia; order Cyanobacteriales; family Microcoleaceae; genus Microcoleus. The sequence continues at coordinate 21,401 of JAUBOH010000062.1, read as the reverse complement.
AAAATTCAAAAAATGTGATATGTGTATCTCCCAAGAATTGATTCTGGGGCTACACAGTCATCAAACGGCATTCGCCAGAAGGTAGAATGCAGAAGGCATTCGTCAGAAGGCATCCTTAAACAGTTGACCTGTGACAGTTGACCTGTGACAGCGAAGTGATAAGAACAGAGATTTAAACTCCGTTATTATCACAATCTGCCGACCTGAGTAAGGGCTTCAAACCCTTGCCCCGTCAATCAGAATTTTTGATTTTTCCTAATGACTAAGGACTAATGACTGATAACTAATGACTAATAACTAAATTATGCGTATTTCTCTAAACTGGCTGCGGGAATTGGTGGATGTGACGATCGCCCCGGAAGAATTAGCCGAAACTCTGACAATGGCCGGATTTGAAGTCGAAGAGATCGAAGACCGCCGCCCGTGGGCCGACGGTGTGGTTTTGGGTAAAATAGTTGCGATCGAACAACATCCGAATGCAGACAAGTTGAGAGTTTGTCAAGTCGATGTCGGCAAATCAGAAGCTTTGAATATTGTTTGTGGCGCACCAAACGCTAGGGCCGACATTTACGTGCCTGTTGCGGTTGTCGGAACTTTTTTATCGACTATTGATTTAAAGATTAAACCGGCAAAATTGCGCGGCGTTCCTTCCGAAGGCATGATTTGTTCCTTAGCAGAATTGGGACTGTCCAAAGAATCGGCCGGTATTCACATTTTCGAGTTAGAAAATCCCGAATTGGGCAGCGATATTCGCCCGCTTTTGGGTTTAGATGATGTGATTTTAGAGTTGACAGCAACAGCTAACCGTGCAGACGCCTTGAGCATGGTGGGTGTGGCGCGAGAAGTGGCGGCGTTGACTGGGGCTAGTTTGAGAATTCCGGCAACTAATGATGTGGCGATTCAGGACAAAGAAAGTCCTAGTTTATCAGTAGAAATATCGGAATCTCTTGGATGCCCAATTTACATCGGCACGGCAATTGAAGGGGTGAAAATTGCGCCGTCTCCGGCTTGGTTACAGCAGCGGTTGCAGGCGGCGGGAGTGCGGCCGATTAATAATGTGGTTGACGTAACTAATTACATTTTATTGGAATGGGGACAACCGCTGCACGCTTTCGATCGCGATCGGCTACAATCTTTCACCGGCACTACCGATATCAACATCGGCGTCCGGTTTGCTGCATCAGGTGAATCCTTCAAAACCTTGGACGGACAAAACCGCAATTTGCAACCGCAAAATCTGCTAATTACTGCTAGCGACAAACCCGTAGCCTTAGCTGGAGTCATGGGCGGCGAATCAACAGAAGTTCACGACGGAACCCAAAATTTAGTCTTAGAAGCAGCGATTTTTGACCAAGCCACAATTCGCCGTTCTGCGCGCGCTCAAGGCCTGCGCAGCGAGTCTTCGATCCGCTACGAACGCGGGGTGAATCAAGCGGCATTAACGACGGCTTGCAACCGCGCTGTAGCCCTGATTTTGGAGTTGGCTGGAGGCACTGCGACGGTGCAGAGAACGGCGAGTTCTGGTGGGGGCGATCTCAGTTTTGTGCGATCGCTCGAATTGCGTCTCGATCGAGTAAACCGGGTTTTGGGACAATTGAAAAGAGGCGAAACAGGCGGCGATTCATATCTGCAACCGTTCGAGGTGAAAAACATTCTTACAGCCTTGGGCTGCGAAGTTGTTCCGACTGAAAAAGAACGGGTGTTTGCGATAACTGTTCCGCCTTACCGCTACCGCGATTTAGAAAGGGAAATTGACTTAATAGAAGAAGTGGCGCGACTCCACGGTTACGACAATTTCTGCGATACTTTGCCCAGCAAAACGGAACCCGGTTATCTGTCACCAGAATACGCAGCAATTCGGAAAGTGCGATCGGCTTTTCGGGCGGCAGGTTTGACGGAACTGATGCACTATTCTTTAGTGAAAAGTGAGGGAGACAATCAGGTGGTGCTGGCGAATCCCCTATTTGTCGAGTATTCGGCTTTGCGGACTGAAATGCTGTCGGGTTTGATCGATGCTTTCGAGTACAATTTGGAGCAGGGAAACGGCGCGCTCAACGGTTTTGAAGTCGGTCGCATTTTCTGGAAGGAAGGGGATGCAATGAAGGAAGCAGACGCAGTTGCGGGGATTATTGGCGGCGACCCGACTGTGTGGAAATGGCAGCAATCCGGGCGCGATCGACCTTTAACTTGGTTTGAAGCCAAAGGGATTTTGGAAAGCGCGTTTCAAGAGTTAGGTTTATCGATTGAATATCAAAGCGATTCCTCTAATACACGCTTGCATCCGGGCCGCACTGCTGCACTATCACTAAACGGGAAACATTTAGGATTTTTTGGACAATTGCACCCGCAATTGCAGCAAGAAAAAGATTTACCTGAGCAGGTTTACGTGTTTCAATTAGACTTGGGATTGGTGGTAGCTAATTTGGATGAATCGCACAATTTGACTCGCAAATTCGCCAGTTATTCCAGTTTCCCTGCATCTGACAGAGACATTGCATTTTTCGCACCGATTGAAGTTGCGGTTGCTGAGATGGCTGGGGCGATGAAAAAGGCTGCTGGTAGCTTGCTGGATTCCGTGGAATTGTTCGACGAATACCGTGGTGACAACGTGCCGGCGGGACAACGTAGTTTAGCATTTCGCTTAGTTTATCGATCGGGCGATCGAACTTTGAGCGAAACCGATGTCGAACCAGCACAACAAAAAGTGCGCGATATTTTAGTTGAGAAGTTCGGTGTTAGTTTGAGAAGCTAAAACAGGCCATCAGTCACCAAGGGAGCCGCCGGGGAATTGATTCCCCGCCGGACTCAGGGAAAGAGCGTTAAATTGACACCAACAGCCGCAACCTATATATAACAATCCTCTCTCTTTCCCCTCTCCCTCTGCGCCCTCTGCGGTTAATTAATCTTATATTTAAAACTCTTTCCTTATTGTACAATAACTTTAAAACAAATTCATCTAAGGTTCAAAACCGTGACCAAATACGTGATGTGGGGAAGTTACTGCGAAGATGTCCTCGAAAAACGCGCTCCATTTCGAGACGCTCATTTGGCTGGATTGGCTAAGCAGAAGGAATCGGGTGTGTTAAGTACGATCGGGCCAACGAAAGATTTAACAAAAGTTTTTGCAATTTACGAAGCAGAAAACGAGGCGGCCGTGCGAGGATTAGTTGAAGCCGATCCTTATTGGGTAAATGGGGTTTGGACTGAATACGACGTAAAAGAGTGGATTCAAGCTTTTTGAAGGGGTTAACAGGGTGAACATCTTAAGATTGGATGACAGCGATTTAGTTCCCGTAGACTATGGCGATTTGCTGGACAAAATTTTAGAAGTTTTACAGGGAAACAATCCCTTTAGCGTTTCGGCCGATTCCCGTCGTTTGTTAATAGATATTGATGCGGTAGCAGCTCAAATAGCCACTTCGCAAGTGTTGCCGCCTTTAGGTTCTTTTGAACGTCAAGCACATTCTGCTACAGTCAATTTTCCGGCGGAAGTTGAAACTAGATTTTGCAGTCAAATCAGAAAAATTAGAGAACATTTGCGACAACATTTAGCATCTGTTGTGGGAGGGAATGATGCTATTGAAAGTTTTGTAGCTAGCTTAATTGAGCCTTTAGAATCACCAGCTTTTCAGGGAAGTGGCACCGATTTAGGTTTTAAATACGATTTTGCCAAATCTTCTCCTACCTTAGCAAAAAAGAAGCTAACTTTGCATCGCCCAAATACTGTTGGAACAACTGCAATTTTAAAGCTGCATAAATTGACGATTGCTGTGCGAGATTCAGACATCTTTCAGCAACAACTGAAGGAGGGTTTAGAGCATTATATTGATGAAAATGGTGACACTGAAAGCGATAAGCAAGAACTGCATCATCGGCTGGATGAACAGGTTAAAGATGAAAATTCTGATTTGCATAAATTGCTCAAACTTGTAGACAAAGAAACTCTCGGTAAGCTGAATAAAGAAGCTAAGATTACCTACTTGGAGTATCTGCTAGAACACATCCGCACCAGCAGCACAGATAGTGTTGGTATCATTTATTTAGAAGACTTAATCCGGCGGATTAGGTTGCTCGAAGCATACATTAGCGATCGCACTAAAGAAGATGGCTATTATAATGTCAATTATGCCGGTGTCACAGTTAATTACCAAGATATGTTTTCCAGAGCGGAAGTTTTAGATGCACTTCCCATCATTCCGATTGTAGCAGGTTATTTAGGAGAAACTACAGACACTCATCTGAGCGAACGTAAGTATATTTTTGGTTTAAAACTGAAATTTGGCAACGAAGTTCAAGCCCGCGGCGGCGAACCTGTATTTGATTATAACCTGAATTTGTTGAATCCTGACAGTGATGAACACAAAGCAGAATTAGCGGATGACTACACTAGCGAAACCTTCATCCGCAAGGTATTAAAAATAGCATTATTGTACTATTTTGTATTTGCTTCTCGCAGCAATCCTTTAGCAGCAGATTACAATTCTGAATCCGAACTAACTTACGATCCGAGACAAAGCTTTGAATCCACCGTAATGCCGGTGTTGCAGGGTTCTGATGAACAGGCGAAACTGCGGATATTTAAAGGTATCATTAGAGGGTTAAATGAATATCATATTGAAGTTAAAATCGACCGTCTCAAGCAACTATTAAAAAACTTTATAGATAGGCAAACTATTTTGCCAAGTCGCACAGAACCACGACATATAAGCGTCAAAAGAGGCATTCTAGAAGACCTCGATAATGCTTTAACCACAGGTAGATTTTTCACTGATGTTTTGCAACGAAATCCCAAAGAATCACTTCAGTATATCGCCGTCGAACAATCCAGTATCAACGAAACAGCTATTTGTCAACTACCAGTCACTATCACCATCGAAGATGTCCGCTATTTTCCTACCGATCAATTTCAAAATTTCAGCATAGAATATAACATTAAAGGCATCGATACTTTACCTGTAATGTGGGTTCCAGAAACTCTGATGAGTGTATATAGCAGCAGTTTTTCCGAACAGTATAAATTGCTGTTGTTTCGTTATAATAATAAACGTTTAGACAGCAAGGACGGTTTGAAATCGGATGCAGCGTTTGTTTACAAACTTGCTGTTTCGCTACTGTCTTATATTTGCCTACAAATATTGTTGAATAAAGCGAAAAAGAATTTGTTTATTCCGATGCTGAGACTTCACGAAGGCGACGAAAAAAATCCTTCGCCGTCGGAAAAGTTTATGGCTCACGTTTCTAAAACATTGTCTCATCTGTTTAGTGAAAAATACCGCTCGACTTCTCAAGGATTTCGGGTTAAGCAGAAACCGAATGCTTACAGTATCCGCAATGGTTTAAGTTCCCTCTATTCAATATTGCCTAAAAAGTTTAAATTTAGGAATGTTCCACTATCTCCAGAGTTGGACAATTTAGCAATTATTGTCGTCTCAAGCTGCGAAAGTGATGCAAAAAAAGGTAATAGCGATCGATTTCAGAGGAAAACGTGTTTGTTAGGCGAAGTTGCGGGAATCAAACGCCTGTCAGAGGATACAATTCAAGTCGGAATGCTGAAAACTTTGTCAGAAAACTACAGCGTTCAGCATCTTTATAGTCAGCCCTCAATTCTTGAAGATACTGTCAGCCAGCTATATAAATATGGATATCGCAATTTCCTATATATTGCACAAGCACCTTATACGAGCACGCTGCACATTACCCAGACGGATGAAGATGAAGAATTGTTTTTCATGTCAAAAAGTTTAATCAAAACCTTGAAAGGAGAGCGACAAGATATCAAGATTTATCCGGTATTTTTTGATAAATATTACGTCCGAAGTCCTTTAGGACACAAGGGAGAATCTTTCTACATTCAGGATACAACGGAACTGGAAAGTTTATCAAAAGATCCCAGTCAACAAGCTGTGATGTTTTTTAATCTGTTTAATGGTATCAAAGTAGAGCAAGGGGAAAAGAACTTTTACAACGGTGTGATTTCTTACTCGACACTGTTGAATATATACGAAGGCATTCTGGATGACCAAGATATTCGCCAAGGTTTGATGTATGATGGTGAAATTAAAGATACTTTACTGCATTATTTAACCATATTCCACTTTTCGAGGTATGAAGCGCGCCAACAGATTAGTTTGAAACTCGATCCATACTCTCATATTATCGGCGATGATTCTGTTGGTGTTTTATCTGTGTTTCGTCATGCGGGCGGGAGTGCGGAGTTTAACTCGCTAGCTTTTTTGAATAAAGTAAGAGAAGTCTTGAATGTCAGTGATGGAGGTACGCAATCATGATTAGTGAAGATTTTGGACGACTGTTTGAGGTTGGATTTAATATCGGGATTTTGGCATATATCCAAAAGGAAAAGCTAGCTCATAATTTCGGCAATTCTTATCGCCTGGATTTGCAGCAGCTCAAATTGCCAAAGATGATGGCGGAAATGATCAGAGAAGCTAAGTTGCTGGCTAGTTTAGATGCTGAAATCGCTGAGAAATGGAGTTTGTTTTTTGTCCAAAAAGGCTTTCTTGGTGGGTTGAACTTTTTCCGGGAGTACGTCAAATCTACTGGCTGGAATTTGGGGCGGTTGGAGATTGTATATTATCAGTGCAATTTTAGTAATGATAATAGTATCAGAACCTATAACAAGGATGAGAAAGAAGTATTTAAACAGCTATTGTCTCAGTTGACAACTGCCAGAATTAGTTTATCAGATGATCAGATTAACTCGTACATCCGCCGTTACTCGAAAAAAGGTGAGTTTTTGCAGGCTGATACGCTGATGTTGTTACAGTATGGGAATGATTTTAGAATTCTCTGCGTTGATTTGTCTGTGTTTTCTCCGACGCTAGCTCCAAAACCGGAGGATATCAATGAAATTGAGGTGATTCGGAAGTATTTGATGAGAGAAATTAGCTATTTGCGATCCAAAAGTGTGTTTTCTAATCTGCGGATGGATACCAGCACTTTGGGTGTGGATTTCTCGGAGGATTTAAAACGCTTTTTCACAGCTTTTAAGTATAAGGATAAGGAAAGCACTAAGTTAATTCAGGCTGGTAGCTACGCTCACAGCTTCTATGGATTTTTGCAACAATCAGGTATCCTGGGACAAGATGCTGAGGTTTTGTTTAATGTGGTGGGTTATGCCGATCGCAATATTAGCACAATTTCCCTACGCCAGGACAAAATCAAGCTGTTAGCAACTTGTTCTGAAATTTACAAAAATGAATCTAGGAATCAAGAAATTAGCGATGCTCGCAGCGAAGTTTTGGATGTGATTCAAATCAACGCGGCTCGCAGTTTCAAAGAAGGCCGAAAGTTTGTCGATTCTTTGTTAGGAATTGAGAAAAATATTACTAAACCTGTATGTCATACTGAACGGATAGACGATTTTGTTAATTCCATTGATATTGTATCAGATAAACTGGCAGATGAATTGCAAATTAATCGCGGCTTGCATTTGAGGAATGCTCACGCCCAATTGATTGTAAAAGCGCTTCAATCCGATCAAACTTATATCTTTTTGACGGGGAATCCGGGAATTGGGAAAACAACTGCGATCGCAAATTTCCTCAAAAGCCATATCGACGACGGTTTCTTATTTTTATACGTCAGTCCCCGCAAGCAAGTAAACTTAGATATCATCGAGAAATTCAAAGATAAAAATACTGGTTTGCTGTGCGATAATCGGTTATTCTGTATTAACACAAACTCCGAGATTATTGCCAGCTATTCGGGAAAGCGCACAGTCAAGTATAGCTCGAATAGCCGCGCTCAAAACTTTGCACAGAAAACGGTTAATTTTCTCAAAGACAATCCTGAAAATCAAGTAAGAGAAAACTACCAGCGACAAATTGCCAGAAAAAATGAAACTGTAATTGAACCAGCCAGCCTCAAAACTATGGGAGTGCTAAATAGTATTTGTCATGGAATTTATAGCCTGATCAACTGTCAAACTTCTAATAATATTGTAGCTACGGTTTCTATTCAATCTTTGAGGATGAAAGAAAATCGACAAAGTACCCTTGATTATTTAGAACAAATATTTCAAGATACTTACAACAAACGGAATAAACAAGTCATCTCCGCTAAGATGCAAGAAATATCCAGCCGTATCAAACACATCTTCATTATGATAGATGAAATTACAGGAGATGATGGTGGCGTTGAGTTTCTAGCGGGAATTGCTAAGCTTGTCAAAAAACATGAGTTGCACAAGCCACAACACGGTTTTAATACTAAAATTATTGTAGCAGATGCTTCGATTGTTGACTCGGATGTGATTAAACAACACCTGGAAGATACATCACCAGAACCAGATAAAATCTATTTCAAAAAATTAGCTAAAAATTCTGATGTAATTGAACCTTTACAAGTCACTCCTTTTGAATTCCAACGGCTACCTGCAACGGTAATCAATGCCAATTCTTATCCAGCCCGCAGTTTAGAGATAACTTATAAGGTATTCATAGAAACTGTTAAATACAATGAAGATGCGTCTTTGAAAGAAGATAATAATTTAGTAAAACGGGTACAGTCTGAAATAATTCAGGATATCAATCAGCGATTAGCCAAAGCTGATGTCGAACAAATTATCGTCTATATTCAAAGCAAGCAAAGATTAGCAGAATTGATTGAAAAAATTCAAAAAGAACGAGAATTTAATCAGTTTGAAGATTATCTAGAAATTCATGCGAATATCTCGGAAGAGGAGAAAGCAAAAATACAGGAGTGCAAAAATACAGCCAAGGTAATCTTTATGACTGCATCTGGAAGTCGCGGGTTATCTTTCCCGAAAACTAAGCACATTTTAGTTGATATTGCTCACTTCCAGATTGAGAAAAATCTGATGGAAGTGATACAGGTAATTTATCGGGGGCGCGGCGAAGATAAACAGGGTAAAACCCTTGACGGTGAAGATAAGGAGTTGGTTTTTTACGTGTCTGATACAGCAGTTTATTATGCTGATGATGCGGAACTTTCCCTACAAGAAAGTAAGTTGAGTTTGTTGAATTTACTGCTAATTCTGAAGACTGCGGTAATGACGCGAATTGTCGGATACGGGAATTTAGGTAGGGAAAAGTTTTTGATGATTCCGATTGGTGGTAAGTCGGTTTCTGCGGTGGGAGATACTTTTAGTAACAAGATGGCTTCTCTGATTAAAACGCTCAAGAGCGAAAGCATCCGAGGAAATAGGTTGCTCAAGGAGGTTTATACGAGTTTAGAAGAGCTTTTGGCTCGTGGGGAGTTTGTTTTGACCAATTCTGATAACTCTCGTCACACGGGCAATTCCTACCTGGAAATGCGGGATGATTTTAACAAGAAGTTTTTGGAGAAGTGCAATCCGCTGGATGGTTTGCTGAGTTACGATAATTTAGAAATCGGTCATATTTGTGGTAGTTTGTTGGTAGTGCCTCTAGCGAATCAAAATTTGCTGGAAAAATATCAGATGCGGCTGCGCGAGCAAATTCAGAAATGTGTAGATAATGACTTGCTGCAAAAAATGTATCGAATTAGGGATAGCGAGTCGTACCCGGAGAATGTACGATCGGCTATGAGAGGAAGTGCGATCGAGCTTTTGCAATTTCTCAACAGCGATGTCGAGAAAACTCAGTATTTTGAACAACTCAGCCAACAGTTCGATCGCTATTATGCCATACCGCTGTTTGCCTTTGTCAGTGGCGAGGAAATGCAGAAGTATTTTGCTGACAGCGGGCTGGAGGAACCGGAAGACAGGCGGTTTCGGAAAATTTTGTCGGCTTATATGCGAGAAATGTATCCTGTAGATAGCGTAATGCCGATCGGACACAAATATCAAGACTTCCCATTTATTGTGTTTAGAAGCTACAGTTTAGAACCAAGTCGAGCCAAGATGTTCACAGATAAGTATCTGTTGAGCTCCAACGAGTTGAACGTGCTCAACTTGATTTTATCAAAAAATGTCAATTAACCCATCTGCGTTCATCTCCGTTCATCTGCCCTCATCTGCGGTTAAAAATCCTCTTCCGCTAACTACTGTATAATAATCAATAAACAAAACACTCACTTAAATAAATCATGACAGTCAAAGTAGGAGACATCGCACCGGATTTTACCTTAACATCTCAAACTGGCTCATCAGTCAGCCTCAATGATTTTAAAGGTAAAAAAAATGTTATCGTCTACTTTTATCCCAAAGACGACACTCCGGGATGCACAGCAGAGGCTTGCGCTTTTCGTGATAGTTATGAAGTGTTCAAAGACGCAGGTGCAGAAGTAATTGGGATTAGCGAAGATTCGCAGCAGTCTCACGATAAATTCGCTGCTAAGTATCAGTTACCTTTTATATTGTTGAGCGATACTGGTAATAAAGTGCGTCAATTATATGGCGTTCCTGCTACACTTTGGATTATGCCTGGTAGAGTGACTTATGCGATCGACAAACAAGGTTTTGTCAAGCATATTTTTGACTCAATGCTGGACTTTAAGGCGCACGTTTCAGAGTCTCTCAAAACTTTGGAAGGTATTAAGAGTTAGATCTGATTGGATCGGAATGATTTAACCGCTCTTGGCGCAGAGGATACAGAGGAAGAGAAGAGGTAGATATTAAGAAAGGACTGAAGTCCTCACTACGAACCTTAAGAAAGGACTGAAGTCCTCA
>JAUBOH010000062.1:1650-10671 GCA_036700145.1 Microcoleus occultus BM001215366 | reverse complement strand
ACTGAAGTCCTCACTACGAACCTTAAGAAAGGACTGAAGTCCTCACTACGAACCTGTGGTTTGTAGTGAGGACTTTAGTCCTTAATTGCTAATAGCAATTATCTAACCTTTCGCAGCGCCTGATTTTTCAGGTACAGCGCTTTCGGCAGTTTTGCCATTTTTGCTATGCCCGTTACCGTTGGCATTGCGAGGTTGGATAACTCCATAGCCGCCGTGACTCTTGCGTTCGTAGAGTACGTTAATTTCGCCTGTTTCCGCATTACGGAACATATAGAAATCGTGATCGATAATCTGCAATTGTTCTAAAGCTGCTTGCACAGTCATCGCAGGCATGGCAAAATACTTAGTCCGTACTACCTCGGCTGGAAGTTCGGGAGTTCGATCGCCAATCAGATCCGCTACTACAGGATGTTCATCAACCGCTGTAACCGTTTTGACATTACTCTGGGTTTTATTGTCGTGGCGTTTTTCCTTAAATTTCCGCAGTTGACGAGCTATCTTATCGGCAACTAAATCGATGCTGGCATAAAGGCTTTCCGTGCTTTCCTCAGCCCGAATCACGCTGCCATTAGCATAGATAGTCACCTCAGCAGTCTGCTTAGGATTGATCCTGGGGTTACGAGCCACCGATAGATGTATGTCCACCTCTGTCGTCAAAGTTTGAAAATGGCTGACAGCCTTTTCAATCTTTTGATTGACGTACTCGCGAATCGCATCGGTGATTTCTATATTTTTACCCTGGATAACAAGCTTCATAGAGCTCCCTCCCTTCTGTAACGTGGGTATAGTTCATACAATAGCACTATGTATTCTACAAAACACTCTTCTTTAAAATCTTTTTTGATCTGTTGACAATTCTTGATTTAAACTGCGCCAATATTCCGTAAAAACACTCTTGATTTTTTCCATGATTTCCCCTCTCATCCCTCAATCTCCGATCGCACAACCCTGCTTGCTCCTCGATTGGGGACAAATGCCCTACTCCCAAGCTTGGGAAATCCAGCAAAAACTGGTACAAGAGCGCCGGGAAAATCCAGATTTGCCGGATGTGCTGATTTTGCTGGAACATCCGCCAGTGTACACTTTGGGACAGGGTGCGAAGTTGGAATTTCTCAAATTTGACAGCGAAACTGCGCCGGAATTGCACCGAGTCGAGCGGGGCGGCGAGGTGACGTACCACTGTCCGGGTCAGTTGGTGGGGTATCCGATTTTAAATTTGCGCCGTCACCAGCAAGATTTGCACTGGTATTTGCGGCAGTTGGAGGAAGTGCTCCTGCGGGTGCTGGGAGTTTGCGGGATCAAGGGGGAACGGGTTCCGGGGATGACTGGGGTTTGGGTAGATGGGTACAAGGTAGGTGCGATCGGGATTAAGGTCAGCCGCTGGATTACTATGCACGGTTTTGCCTTAAATGTGTGTCCGAATCTTGAAGGTTTTAAGCAAATTGTACCTTGCGGGATTCCCGATCGACCGGTTGGTAGTTTGGAGCAGTTGATCCCGGGAATTGAGGTCGATCGCGTCAGGGCGATCGTAGTTGCTGAATTTGCTCGCGTTTTTGGGGTGGAAATCGTGCGAACCCAGATGTAGGATGCGTCGCCGCCAACTTTTCACAGGACTTACACACTCAAACAAAGAAACCGGATTTTTTAGCGAATCTGTGGCTGTGTACGAAGTATTTCGGAAAAAAACCCGATTTCTGGCCGCCCGTGCGTAAGTGCGATTTTCAATGAGTATCGGATAGATCGATACTGTTTGACTGCTCGCGATCGACTTTCGCATATTGTCTCACCACGGGCGATAAACTGAAAAGCGATCGATCGCCCGCTGCTAATTTTTCTATTAATCCTCTCCGTCCCAAGGATTGCAGCGCGTCGAACAATTCTGGGGGCGACATTTGCACTTTCTCTAGAATTTGAGAAATAGAAACAGCATCGGTTTCATTGGCGATGCAGCACACGATCTGTTTCTCTAATTCTGATAGGCGATCGAACTGCTGCTGCAATATAGCTTTCAATTCTTCTCCTAAAAATAGTAGATCGTATTTTAAGAATTCCGCAACTCTGCTGCTAAATAATTCTTGAATCGCGGCTGCCATTATTTTTAACCACACCGGATTGCCTCGGTAAGTGTCGATCGAGGATTCCCATTTGTCTTCATCAAGCAAACCTTTTTCTCTAAAAATTTCCCTGGCTGCTGCACCTAAACCGCCGAGTTGCAAGCTGTGACAGCGGCTGTTTGCCCTGCTTAAGGCGACAATTTCTCTAGGCGGTTCCCAGCTATTGAGGATTAAACAACTGTTGTGGCAAGTTTCGCCGATAAGTTTGAATAAGCGATTGTAGTTTTTATATTCAGGTCGATAATTCCCAGCCATTTGTCCGCTGCTGAGAATTGTTTGTACGTCATCTAGGATGATGAGACAGCGGTGCGATCGCAATTTTTCCATCAGCAGCGATAGCAGTTCATCGGTACTGACTGGCAATTCGGTTTCTGGTAAATTGGATAAAAATTTAATTAAGCTGGTGAGGATAGTTTGGAGAGTTGGAGATGTGCCGAGACTTCGCCAAATTACACATTCAAATTGATGCTGAATTTGCGGGAGGAGGTGAAGTGCGAGATTGGTTTTGCCAATGTTGCTGATGCCTAATATTGCGACGATGCGACAGCGTTCTTGTATTATTCATTGTTGTAAAGTGGCGAGTTCGGAGGTGCGATCGTAGAAGAATGAAGCGATATCTGGTGCATCTCTTAAGTCTTGGCGTATTTGGGGTTGGGTGTTTTCTGGGGGAGAGGGCGATCGTGATTTTGGAACTTTTGGAGATTGCCAGCTATTATCGCAGACATTGACATTACCAATTTGTCAGGAATTTTTCCCATAATTTGAAAAATATGTAACTTGCGACCTCTCCATTGCGGAACGAAAATTTGATTTATTGATATCTTCTCCTAGTAAATCCGATAATATTTTCCATAATTCTGATGCAACATCTCTGAGATGACCATCGCTGTAGCCTGATTCATCTGCAATTTTAGTGTATGTGTTGCCTTTCCAAGCACCGCGCAACACAGCATTTTGTACATCATCTAGGTGCTTCCCTGTCTTGGTAAATACTAAGTCGTCAGCAAATATTAAGATTTCTTTAATGTCCATTATTGGGTTGGTGAGCCTGGTCTTTCTGATTAGATCCGACTTTTTCCGACAGTACCGACATTTATGCCACGTAAGAACGATCGCCCTTGCTTTCCTGAAGTGCGATCGCTCTTAAATTATCAAAAACATCTGGCTTAATTCTCCACCCAATCACTTAAAAACTCCAGACTAAGGATGCTAAATATCGAATCGAATTAACGCGGCGGTGTTTGCGAGACTTGGGGGTATAATGCGAGATAATTTTAACTGTCTGTACTTACTGACTCAAGAATTGAGAGAATTGGTGGTATAATGCGCGGTCGCGGGCTTCTCTAACCTTAGAGAGAAGCAAGACCGATGCAGAAATACGTCCTAAGAGTTTTGCGATCGCCCCTAGCGTCAGGTATGATTCTTGTTAATTATTGCGCTCCGTTCAGGAGAAAAAATTTATGGCAGATATGTCCGGTCAAGACCCCTCGGAAATTAAAATGGCGACGGTCGATGAAGAACAAAAAGGCGCAACGTTTAGCGGTACTGTCATCCTTGCTATCGATATTGAGGCTGGGGAAGTCGTTTTCTTCAGAGACTTTTTGATTGAAGATTATAAAGGCGAACTTACCGCTTACCTGGCAACAGATGGCAATATAACGAAAAGCATTGATTTAGGCGAACTTAAGCATAAGAGCGGCAGCTTTAAGCTGCCAATTCCGCTGGGGACGGATACATCACCCTACAATACACTCGTGCTGCGCGACGAAAAAAGCAAGAAAAAAATTGTGACGATCGAGCTGTAAAATTTGCAATTTAGTTCGCAGTTGGGCCAAATTCGTTAGCGCAGCCCTCGAAGAGGATCGCCCTTTTTTTCCGGAAGTGCGATCGCTCTTAAATTAAGGTGCGTCATTTTCGATCGAACAGTCCAGTTGTAAATGTGATGCACCCTAATTTTTAAAAGGGAATCGGATCGTAATCGGGATTTTCCGGTTCGTTAGATGAACTCGACTGGCGCTCGGACTCAGAATTTGAAGACTGATGCGAGTTCCAATCCGAACTAGACGTGCGGTTAGCAGGGGCTGGAGCGCTGTTAGAACTGCGACCTCCCGATCGCATGGGAACCACATTGCTCGGCACATTAGTCGGCGCGCTGTCGCGAATTTGAGCCGATTCCGGGGCGGTTCTAGTTGCCGGAGCAGCCGTCATTGCATCGGCGCTGACACTGTAAATCCTTTGAGCTGTAAGTTCAGCGCGCTTTTCTTTAATACCATCTCTTTCCATCGTATTCATACCCAGCCGACCTTCAATAATCACCCGATCGCCCTCGCGATATTTCTCGTGAATTTCTTGAGCCAAATTGCCCCATCCTATCACCTTCAAATGTTCGGGCGGATCTTCAGGTTTTGGGCCGGGAAACTGTACCAGCATCTCAGCGATTGGAACTTGATTATCTGAAGTGTAACGGAGTTGCGGTTGTTGAATTATTTCCGCCATCAAAATGCAGCTATTCATAACTTAAATGGGAATTGGGCATTGGGAATTGGGCATTGGAAATTGGGCATTGGGCATTGGGAATAGGTAACTAATGAAAACAGTCAACAGTCAACAGTTAACAGTCAACAGTCAACAGTTAACAGTTAACAGTTAACAGTTAACAGTTAACAGTCAACAGTTAACAGTCAACAGTTAACAGTCAACCATTACCAAATTTATCTTGGCGAACAGCCGCCTCGGCTTGGGTGACAAAATCGTGAACAAGGGCGCGGTACTCCTTCAAAGTTTCAGATACCCAATCTCGATCCTCGCTGTTGGCGAAGATATGAACGGTCGGTTCGCTAGCATCGGGCAAAACTAATAGCCAATTGTCGTCGCTGTAGTTAAAAATCTTCACTCCATCTATTAATTCTAAACGATCGGGCGAATGAGTTTCTACTAAATGCCGCATCAGCGAACCCTTGACCGTCCAAGGACAGCGGACGCTGTAACTGCGGTGGGTGACGCGGGGAAGTTCGGCTTTGATTTGTCCGAGCGATCGCTCCTGAACCGTCATCATTTCTATCACTTTAGCAATGCAGAACATTCCGTCAAAGCCCGGATGCAACTGCGGGAAAATAAAACCCATATTGCCGCTACCGCCCAAAACCACATTCGGATTCCTGTTAGCGGCTTCCATCAAAGCAGTTGGGTTCGCCTTAGTGCGGATTACCTTGCTTTGATAGCGGCGGGCGATCGCCTCCACCGCAGAAGACGCATTCACCGGTACTACCACTGTACCTCTGGGATGAGAAGTCAGCATCAAATTTACCATCAGCGCCGTCAGCATTTCCCCGCGAATCGCTATTCCCGATTCGTCTACCAAAATAAGCTGTTCGCCATTGGCCGAAACCTGCACCCCAAAATTAGCGCTGAGTGCTTTCACCACCCGGCCGAGTTGGTCGAGCAAATATTCGCGTTCCCCGTTGCTGAGAGAAGTCTGCTTGAGACTAGCATTCAGCACCACCGCATCGCAGCCGAACTTGGCGAGCATTTGCGGCAAAATTGCTCCAGAAACCGCGTAAACGTAGTCGATTACCACCTTAGAATTGCTGTAGCGGATTGCTTCAACATTCATCTGCCGCTCAAAAATGCGGTTGTAAACATCAAGAGCTTGGTTAAAGTACGACATCTCTCCAATTTCGGGAATTAGAGCTCGCCGCAAATCTTCCTTAAAATAAGCGCCCTCGATTTTTTTCTCAGCAGCTTTAGTAATATTGATGCCTTTGATATCGAAAAATTCGATTAAAATGTGGTCGGAGCGATCGGGCGAAATGCGAACGTGAATGCCGCCAGCAATTGATATCGTAGACGAAACCGTCCGCGCGATCGGAATTGCCGTCGATTCCAAATTGACCACATTAATTCCCACCGACATCAAACCCGCAATCAAAGACCTCGAAACCATCCGCGAAATGCTGCGCTGGTCGCGAGAAACCGATACCGAAGTCCCGGGTTTCAAAGTCGAGCCGTAAGCCGCACCCAATTTCACGGCAAATTCTGGAGTAATATCCACATTTGCCAGTCCTTGAACGCCGCGCTGACCGAACAAATTGCGCTTAGCTTGTTCTCCCCAGATTAAATTTTGATTTAACAGAGCGCCGGATTCAATATTTTTGCTCGGCCAGACGCGCACGCTAGGGCCTACTTGCGCTTCTTCTCCGACGATCGACATGGAACCGACAACAGCACCTTCGAGGACGTGAGCGCGCCTGTCTACGCGGGTGCTGCGGCAAATCACGCAGGCTCTGAGGTGAGCGTCTTCGCCGACAATTGCTCCGTTCCAGACGATCGGACGTTTGAGGTTGGCGTCGGCCCCGACTGTCACGTTATCTCCGAGCACTGTACCGGCATCGATTTTAACTCGGGCTCCAATCCGACAATTGTGGCCGATCATCACCGGTGTTTCGATGATCGCGCTATCGTCAATAAAAGTATTCTGACCTACCCAAAGTCCCGATCGAACTTCGCTGTAGTAAGTCAAATCCAGTTGAACCTTTCCCCGCAGCGCGTCGTACTGAGCTTCCCGGTAAACATCCAACTGGCCGACATCGCACCAGTAACCCTCGGCGATGTAAC
This sequence comes from Microcoleus occultus BM001215366, assembly GCA_036700145.1. Classification (GTDB taxonomy): domain Bacteria; phylum Cyanobacteriota; class Cyanobacteriia; order Cyanobacteriales; family Microcoleaceae; genus Microcoleus. Next base: position 3,943 of record JAUBOH010000062.1, on the reverse strand, counting down.
CGTACATCGGCTCGTTTTTTTCCAGCAGCAGCGGAAACAAGTCTTTCGAGAAGTCGCACTCCTGATTTGCCGGCAGATAATCCAAGACTTCGGGTTCTAAAATATAAATGCCGGTATTGATCGTATCGGAGAAAATTTCGCTGCTAGAAGGCTTTTCCAGAAAGCGGCTGATGCGGTCATTTTCCTCGGTAATCACCACCCCGAATTCCATCGGGTTGGGAACGCGAGTTAAAATTAACGTAGCTTTGGATTGCTTGCTGCGGTGAAATTCGATCGCTGCGGTCAAGTCGAAGTCGGTGATGCTGTCGCCGCTGATCACGAGAAAAGTTCGATCGAGCAGTTCAGCAATATTTTTGACACAACCAGCCGTACCCAGCGGTTGGTCTTCCTCCACAGCGTAAGTCATCTGAACGCCAAACTCTGCCCCATCAGTAAAATATTCGCGCATGACATCGGGAAGATAGTGCAGGGTAGCAATAACTTCGGTAATGTCATGTCTTTTTAGTAAATTGATAATGTGTTCTGCGATCGGGCGATTCAGAATAGGAACCATTGGTTTAGGTAAATCGCACGTCAGGGGTCTGAGCCTCGTTCCTGACCCCCCAGCCATTAGCACTGCACGCATAAAATCCTCCTTGCTTAGAAACCTCTCTACCGTTATTGTCCGCTAGAAAAAGTCTGCTTGCTGTAACTTGCGGGGTACTAACTATCAGCGTTAATTATGTTTGAGTAATCGCGCGCCTGTGAAATCCAAGGGAAGCGAGGCCGTTCCCCAACAGCAACCGATTTCAGTGGAATTGCTACGGGTAGCGGTGCGCCAAGGCGTCTGATAAATGATAGATTAAGAGCAGCGATCGCCCGTGCTCGCTGACTCAAAATCCAATCGCTCGCCTAGGGGGTTATTTGATGGAACCGTTAATTGGATTGGTGTTGCTGGTAACATACGGTGGCGGTATTTGGAAATTTTGGAATGGTTTCGAGCGCACTAACTTCGACAGAAGTTTTGCAAATCGCCTAAAGCTGTCGCTGCTGTGGCCGGCATTAATTTTTAATAAGCCTTACCGCCAAAACTTTACAAAAGCACTCAAAGCCTCTAAAAGGTAATTCAAGAATGTCTAAAAAGTCCGATCGCCTAGCTTCTAGTCAAGAGCAGACTTGGTTTGCTCAGGACAAATCAGATAGCTGGCCACTTTTACTATCCCCAGTTGCTGCTCGGTTCGATCGCGAATACCGAGGAGAAGCCTTCGCCTTACCCGAAGAAGTCGAAGCAATGCCGATTTTCCTAGAATCAGTAGCAGGAACCCTCCAAGCAAAAACAGTTTCTCCATTCTGGAAAATTGCCAAACCTCAAAAAAATCAGCGCTGTTTAGACATTGGCTGCGGAGTCAGCTTTCTCATCTACCCTTGGCGAGATTGGGAAGCCCTTTTTTACGGTCAAGAAATCAGCAGCGCCGCCCGAGACGCCTTAAACGCTCGCGGCCCTCAACTCAATTCTAAGCTATTTAAAGGCGTAGAATTAGCCCCCGCTCACCGCTTAAATTACGAAGAGGATCAATTTGACTTGTGCATCGCCACAGGCTTTAGCTGCTATTTTCCCATAGATTACTGGAAGATTGTCATGGCAGAAGTAAAGCGAGTATTAAAACCGGGCGGTCACTTTGTGTTTGATGTCCTCAACCCCAGTGCTCCTTTAGCAGAAGATTGGGCAATTTTGGAAACGTATCGAGCCGGGGAAGTATTTTTAGAGACAATAGAAGATTGGGAAAAAATCATAAAAGAGGCTGGTGCTAAAGTAGTAAAAAAGCAAAGCGGCGACTTATTCCAAATGTATAAAGTTCAATACAACTGAGAGGTAATTGGGAAAAAGGTAATTGGTGATATCAACTCCACTTAAATAATGAAATTAGGTTTGTAGTGAGGACTTTAGTCCTGAAAATTCGCGTTCTAACCGAAGAACAATTTCGCGATCGATTAAAAAACTAGGCTGACTCAGCAAGTAGAAATTAGTTTGAGAAGCAACAAATATCGAAGCTGACTCACCCAATTCCCAATTCCCAATTCCCAATTCCCAATTCCAGATTAATTTTCGGTAGCAGGAGTTGGCGCCTGCGCCGGTTGAGGCGACACTCCGTCGGCTGCGGGAGTTGGCGCCTGCGCCGGTTCGGGCGACAGTCCGTCGGCTGCGGGAGTTGGCGCCTGCGCCGGTTCGGGCGACACTTCGGTAGCAGGAGTTGGCGCCGGTTCAGGTGGAGGCGACACTTCGGCGGCTGGTTTCGGTTGAGGAGAAGGCGAC